>JAZDEE010000187.1:0-10120 GCA_043809065.1 Candidatus Omnitrophota bacterium
ATAAACAAAACCGCAAAGGCTGTTATCATAGAAACTTTGCGGTTTCAAGATACCTAACTCTGTATATTCTGAAAAGCTATTATACTTTGACTTTGTTCTTTTGTCAAGAAAAATTTTCAGAAATTTTCCGCAGTCACGATAATAGAGTTCTCATTTTACTGTCTATTCTTTGTTACTTATTGCCTTACAAAGAGTTATGTAAAATATGGCCAAGCCGTGTTCCCCGGGGAAACGCGGCTAACGTCCCATCAGTCTAACCAAACCATCAAGAATAGTTAAGGGATGCGGAGGACAGCCGGGGATATACAAATCAACGGGAAGCAAGGAACAAACTCCATTATGCACTTCCGGGTGCCCCAGATACGGTCCTCCGGAAATCGCGCAGGCCCCTACAGCGATAACTACCTTAGGTGAAGGAACCGCCTGATAAGTTTTTTCTAACGCCAGCCGCATATTTATAGAGACCGGCCCGGTAATGAGAATCCCATCGGCATGCCGCGGAGAAGCCACAAACTGGATGCCGAACCGCCCTAAGTCAAAAACAACCGTATTCAATACATTAATATCCAGTTCACAGCCATTACACCCGCCCGCGCTTACCTGCCGTAATTTTAACGACCGGCCCAAAATCTTTTTCCTCTTTTCATCTAACGCCCGCGCCTTGGGCAAAAAAGAATTACGCATAATCAAGTCTTCCCGCTGAGAAACAGCCAACTGATAATCCCGCGTAAAAGAAATTGCCTTACCCATTGGTAAGGCCTGCGCAGGGCACATCCGCTGACACTCTCCGCAGAAAAGACAGCGGCCTAAATCCAGCGCCAAGGTCTGGCCTTCACCACTAATCGCCCCGGTAGGGCATACTTCCCGGTACTTGCGGAAATCCTGCCGGCAGTTAGCCGGAATAATATCCGGCCGGCCCAGGAATCTTGCCGGCAAAGCCTCTTCTTTCGCCGGAAACGATATTGTGCGCAATCTCTGCTGTTTACGCGCCAGTAATGTTTTAATCATTTTTTATTTTCCATTGTCTTTTAAAGGTCATGACCGCAATACGACAAATTAAAACTTTTATTACATAAAGGAAAATTAGAAATCTCCTCCCCCCGCAGTGCCATAGCTAAACCCATCCAATTATGAAAAGAGGGGTCGGTAATCTTATACTGCGCGATTCTTCCCTCTTTATCTGTCAAAGCCGTATGGCAAATCTCTCCCCGCCAGCCTTCCACCAACGAAACCACCAATCCATTAGGCATCAATAGCCCGGGCGCCCCGCCAATATTCCCTGGCGGTAAATTTTTCAAGTGGCTTTTCAGAAAATCTACCGACCGCTGTATCTCCAGCCAGCGCACCAGGGTCCGCGCAAAGACATCGCCGGAAGAACAACTGGAAACCGGTATTTGTGAAAACCTATACAGCCCGGAGGGAAAATCGAAACGCGCGTCCCGCTCTATCCCGCAGGCACGGGCCGCCGGCCCGACTAATCCTAACTCTTGAGCTGTCTGCCGCGTTACCACCCCCGTCCCCTCCAATCTTTCCATAACCGACGCGGTATCCCATAAAAGCTGGACGGCATTTTCCGTGTCGGCAAACGTTTTCTCCAATCTCCGGACTAACTCCGCCGTCAAATTCTCGTCCAAATCAAACAATACGCCGCCGGGCACAAGCATATTCCGCCCAAAACGATTTCCGCAAAGCAAGGCGGTCATATTCAAAAAATCCCCCCGCAAACGGCCGCAATAAGATGCCGTGGGCAAAAATCCCACATCATTAGCCAAAGCTCCCAAATCCCCGGTGTGATTCGCCAGACGTTCCAATTCCAGCATAACCGCCCGCAGCGTCTGCGCCCGTGGGGAGACATCGCAATCCGATAAGCCTTCGATCGCCTGGCAATAGGCCAAGGTATGGCCAATCGTTGTATCCCCAGCCAGGGTTTCCATATAATGAATCGTCCGGTTATCTACTCCGCTTCTTAGTTTTCTTTCGATGCCCCGATGTTGATAGCCAAGAGAGATTTCCAGATGAAAAACATGTTCTCCGTGACACTGAAAACGGAAATGCCCCGGTTCAATGATACCGGCATGCACCGGCCCTACGGCAACTTCATGGACTTCTTCCCCGCTCACTTTAAAAAAATCCGTTACGGAAGGCAAAATCTTCTGACTGGAAAGTTGGCTTTCCGTCCGGTATGAAGAGTGAAACCGAATCGGTTTTAACCAGGGATGCCCTTCCGGACGCACGCCCCATTGCTCGGCGATTTCCCTTTCAAACCAGTGCGCCTGGGGCAATTGCGGCGTTAAGGAACGGAAGGCATCTTTCACCGCCGTGGAAAACAGTTCTAACCGGCCTTCCCCATCATAGGCCAAAATTAAAAAAAGCCGCACTGTCTGCCCTTGAGGATTTCCCCAAAATGCCGCTATCCGGCCGCCCTGTTCACTCTCACTGAGCACAATCCGGCGAAAATCCGGAAAGGATAAATCCGGAACGTCCTCTATATTCACCGGCTGGCCGGGGTAAATTCTCACGCTCAAATCCGGCATTAAAAGCCCCCAAACATTTTAACGGCATCGTTTAAAATCCGGGTTAGCCCCTTAGGTAAATACAGCCCTAAAATAATCACCAAGGCAAAAAACGTTAAAGAAGGCACAATCGTAAGCGCCGTATCCTTGCGCTGCTTTTGTCCGGGAACCCGTTCTTCCGCCGTGCCATACGCCATCGGGATAAAGATTCTGGCCATACCAATAAAGATAACCGCTAACGCCATTATAAATAAAAAGCTGATCCAATAGTGCCCCTGTTCAACAGCAGATTTCAAAATAATAAATTTACTGAGAAAGATTCCCGACGGCGGAGTCCCCGTAATCAAGAAAAAACCGCCCAGCCAAAGAGCTCCGGACCAGCGCATTTCTTTAAGGATGCCCTGCGCGTCAGCAATAGATTTTGTGCGATAGTAAGCCAAAATGTTGCCTGCAATAAAGAATAACCCGGCCTTGGTTAAAGAATGGCAGATAGTATTCAGCAGCACTCCAAAGAGCGCTTGAGCGCCTAGCCCCGTCCCCAAAGCCAAAACCCCCATATGTTCGATACTGGAATACGCCAGCATCCTTTTGTAATCAGTCTGTCCTAATATAAAAAAAGCGGCAAAGAGTATGGATAACAGGCCAAACAAAATGAAGATTTCCTGACAGAACGATTGCAGCCCCGCTGAGATACACACCAGATAAACCCTCAAGATACCTAAAAAGGCGCAGTTTAATAAAGCTCCCGAAAGCAGCGCCGACACTATAGACGGGGCTTCACTATGCGCGTCCGGCAGCCAGGTATGCAAAGGCGCCAGGCCCATTTTAGTGCCATACCCGACAAACAAAAACAGGAATGCGGCTTGCAGCCAGGGGATATCCATTAAAGGCGCTTTAGCTATTAAATCTTTCAACAATAATATCCCCGGACTTTTTAAGCCGGCCACCGCCAAAAATAAAGTCCCCAAAAGAGCCAGGGCAATCCCCACTGAACAAATCAACAAATACTTCCACGCCGCTTCCAGCGACCGCTGGTGGCGGTGGAAATAAATCAAGGGAGCGCTGACCAGCGTCGTGGCTTCCATCGCCGCCCAAAACACAGCGAAATGCTGGCTCAAGATAGCCGTAGTCATCGTTCCCAGAAAAAGCAAAAGGCAGCCGCTAAAAACTGCTTCCGGCACATTATAAAAAAGGATTCCTTCTCTTTCAGTATTCCGGGCCTGCTGTTTTTCCTGAGTTAAGTAAGCAATTCCGTATACTGCCGCGCCGGAAAAAAGCAAGGTGGTAATCCCCAAAAAAAGAATCCCCAGGCTGTCTAAAGCAAACCATCCCCCGAATATCGGCTGGGGTTTAATTATCCCCGCGCAAACAGTCAACCCCAAATGAAACGCGGCGCTAAAGAGCAATACCCCCCGGCGGATAACATCCCGGCGGATGAAAAATGACACGGCTCCCGTGAAAAAAGGAATTAAAATTAAGGTAAGAATCATTCCCGTCTCTCCTGTCTTGTCCCCATCCAGTCCTTAAGTTGGGAAAGATACTGCGTGTCAATATGGTCAAATTCGCGGCTGATATGAAAAATAGCGATGCCCATCACAAACACAGCGACGAAAAGATCCAGCAATATTGCCGATTCTACTAATAACGGTTGTTCCACCAATAAAGCTATCCCAAAAATATATATTCCATTTTCCACCACCAGATATCCTAACACCTGAGTTAAGGCCTTGCCCCGGCTGATGATGATGAAAAAACCCGTAAGAATAGTGGAAAAAGAAACCGGCACAACCCACTGAGAAAAGACCGCCGCAGGCAACGGCAGCCGTCGGCTTAACCAAAAAGACACCAGAAATGCCGCCACACAAAACATCATGGAAAGAGGATACCCGACTAACGGCTCAACCTCTTTTTGCACATCCGCCTCGCGCTGGGCGCGAAATAAAAGCTTGGGAAAAACAAAACCTTTTAAGATGATGATTACCAGCGAAAAAATTGCCGTCTCTACCAGGGCGCTGTTTCCTGCCAAGAGAGTATGTGACTTAACTATCAGCGTTAAAAAGCCGGCCATAATGCCCTGGGCAGCTACTAATTGAATACAGGTGGAAATCCGGCCGGAGGCAGCTATGAGCAGATTCATCAGAACAATGGAAATGATCAGCAAATCAGTCCACGAATTCATTATGACCTCTTATGATTTCATTTGAAAGATTAACGCTAAAATCGCCAGCGATAAACCAGCTACAAGGAAGTGCGGCACCTTGATCAGGCGCAAGCGGGCAAACACTGATTCAATAACCCCAATGCTCATCGCCAGCAAAATCATCCCCAGGAAAAACAGCAGAAAATCTACCCCCCACAAAGCGCTGCGCAGCGGAAAAACTACACCGACTAAAAGACTCCCCAGCAACCAAAATTTCAAAGCCGCGCAAGAAAAGATATAAGCAAGTTCAACGCCGCCGTGGTCTAAAACCATGACCTCATGGATCATCGTCAGTTCCAAATGAGTATTGGGATCGTCAACGGGTATACGGGCATTCTCCGCCAAAAAAACAATCAAAAGCGCCGCGGCAATCAACGCCAAAACCGGGCCGGACGTTCGCCAGGAATTGATGGTCAGCGCGGAAAATATTCCGGAAAGAGATAGCTGTCCTGTTTCCCGCGCCAAGGCCGCTAAACTTAAAAACAAAGCCGGTTCGGCAAAAAGGGCAAACTGCACCTCCCTGCTCGCCCCCATTCCTGTAAAGCTCGACCCGGTATCCAAGGCAGCCAGCACCGTAAAAAACCTCGTCAATCCCAGTAAATAAACAAATAAGACTAAATCGCCGTCGAATGATAAAAAAGCAGGCCGTCCGGCAAAAGGCATCAGTAATCCGGCCGCAACAACAGCGCTGATGCCTACAATAGGTCCGGCCACAAAAAGCCAGGTGGTCGTCCGGCTATACACTGCCCCTTTATGTAATAACTTAACAATGTCGTAATAAGATTGCAAAAGCGGCGCGCCTTGTCTTCCGGCAAAAAAGGCCTTGGTGCGGTTAACTACCCCCAACAGAAAAGGCGAAAGAATAATAACCAACAAAAAGCGAATAATAGCGCTAATATCCATAGTCTCACCAAAGTTTCCAAATCAGCATGGCTAATAAGGAAATCAATATGTATAGAATGTAAAACTGCAAGTGGCCATGCTGGAACCAACGGCATCTCAGAGCCATGCGGCTGGTCCACTCAGATAACCAACGATATATTGTCCGTTGGAATATATCCGGCGTTTCGGTCGCAAAAGAAGCCCGGGTGGGAAAATATTCTCTAAGCTGAGGAGAATGCTTTCGCGTCTTCAAAACAGCGCCGAAAAAATCCGTCAGGGGCTGCGCAAACGATGAAGCGGAATATTGCATCCGCGCTGCCGGCTGGGCATACCCGCAATCCCAGGTCAAGCCCTTCTCCACCTTCCTCTTGCTGAGAAGTTCCCGCCGTAGTATTACGAAGACCAAAAGAACCATTAAAAGACACAGGGATATGCTGATGATATATTCCAACGGTGTAATCGCCGCGGCAATATTTTCCTGAATACTTAGAGAAGAAAAGCCGGTAATCTCAACGAGAATACTGGGAAACAAAACAATAATCGCCGGCGCGGCTAACCCAATAGCAATACAGCCTGCGGCCAGGATAATCATCGCGCTTTGCATTGCTGCCGGCGGCTCATGCGCCGTCTCACAATGGGCGCTTCTGGGCTCTCCTAAAAAAACAATCCCAAAGGCCTTGGTAAAACAAGCCGCAGCCAGACCGCCAATAACGGCTAAGCCAGTAATAATCGCCAAAGAAGCCAACACCACCCAGGATGAACCGAATATGTTTTTTAGTGAAGCCAAATAGATCAAGAATTCGCTGATGAATCCGTTCAGCGGGGGCAATCCCGAGATGGCCGCCGCCCCGATGAGAAAACAAACACCGTTAATCGGCATTTTCTTCAACAGTCCGCCTAAAGCTTCGATGTCTCTTGTTCCGGTAGCCTGCAAGACGGCCCCGGAGCCTAAGAAAAGCAGGCCTTTAAAAAACGCGTGGTTAACCACATGCAAAAGTCCGCCGGTAAAACCCAGAACAGCAATGACCGGATTCCCCAGGCTTAGTCCCAGCACGCCCAGCCCCAAACCCATAACGATGATGCCGATATTTTCAATACTGCTATAGGCCAGGAGCCGTTTTAAATCATGCTGCGCAAGGGCGAATAAAACACCCAAAATCCCCGAGGTTATCCCGATTCCAATCAACAGTCCGCCCCACCAGGCCGGCGGCGTTCCCAAAAAGGTGAGCACTCTCACTAATCCATAAATCCCGGTCTTAATCATCACTCCCGACATAACGGCGGAAACATAACTGGGCGCGGCAGGATGCGCCTCCGGCAGCCAGATATGCAGAGGAATAATCCCGGCCTTAACGCCAAAACCCACCACCGCCAGAAGAAAAATCAGCGATGGTAAAATACCACCGGCAACGCAGAATTGTCCAAAATCCAGGGAACCGCTGCCCCTGCCCAGCAAGATAAACATCACTAAAAGAAAAGCCGTCCCGATATGCGCCGCTATTAAATAAATTAGGCCGGCACGCCCGGTCTGCGCTTTTTCTCCTTCAAACATCACCAAAAAGAAAGAACTTACGGCCATCACTTCCCAGGCGAAGAGAAACAACACCGCGTTACGGGCAAGCACTACCATAACCATACTGGCAATCAAAAGATTGTAAAAGAACCAGGCGCCGCCCAGAGGCTTCTTCCCTATAAAATGTTCCAGATAGGCCCTTCCATAAAGGGCCGAGACAGCGGACAAAATAAAAATCGGGAATAAAAAAAAGGCGGAGAGAGGGTCAATGGCCAGCGACAATGAACCGTAAGGGACAGCCCACGGGAGGCGGCAATTTTCCGGCACGGCTCTTAAAAGATGATCAACAACGGGTCCCAATCCCAATAAGGAGGCGCCCAACGCGCCTGAGCTGCCGACAAAATTCGCTGTTTTGGCAAAACGATTTATAAAAAGCGCGCCTAGGCCGCTCAGCAACAAAAGACCTATGGCGCTTAAAATAAGCGTCATCCTTCTATCTTTCTAAACTATTGAGGTTCTATTCAAAAATTTAATCACCAAATCAAAATAACCAATAACCAAGATACAATCACCAAACAAATCCCAATATCCAATAACCAAACACCAAACAAAAAACCATTCGGATTTTGTAATAATTGATGACAAAATACTTTTAAGTTCTTCCTCTTTTTTGTTTGGTCATTGGAATTTGGTTATTGTTTGGTTATTGCTTCTTGGTGATTGGTGATTAAATGTATCTTGGAAATCACAATCAATGCCTTGCGCACTCATACAACTTTGATACTAAGCTACTTTTTCCAGGCTTTGTTCAACCCGTTGAATCTCGGATAAAATAACTTCCCGTGATTTTTGCTGCGCCACCGCGGCTTTAACAGCGGCATCTTTCAGGACAAAGGCAATCTGCGAAAGCATGTGCAGATGGCTCCTGACCGTCGGACTAATCAGCGTAAATAAACAGCTGACCGGTTTTCCGTCCAGCGCGGCAAAATCAATAGCTTTCTCTAAGAAACAAAGAGAAGCAAAGGCATAGGGAACGTTCAGGATAATCGGATTGCGGGCATGAGGGACGGCAATACCGTCTCCGATGCCGGTGGAACCCAATTCTTCCCGGGCAAGGATTACTTTCAAAAGGAATGCCCGGTCAACGTCGTCCGGCATCGGCAGAATGTCTACCATCGCCCGTAAAACAGCCTCTTTATCTTTCCCGCTGATACGATAGTGTATCCCGCCTCTTTTCAGGGCTTCGGTCAGTTTGGACATGCCGCTGTTCTCTGCCGCCGGCTCTTTAAAAATCTCATGGGAAATACCGATTTTATTGGCCGTGGCCCAGTCTAAGATTTCCGCGCGGTTAAACCGATACTGGTCGTGAATCCTGTAGGCAGGAATCATTTCCCGCTTAATCCAGCGGTAAATAGTGCGTTCGGAAACATTGAATAACTGGGCGACATTACGAACAGTCAACTGCATTACGACTTCCTCTCGATATCCTTTTATGTGACAATATACGACAAACTTCGGACTTTGTCAACAGTTGTCTTATTTAAGGCATTCCCCTTCAGCGAAATTATATCTTCCTGCATTTCATTCAGCGCACATCGAACAACGCACCACCTCAGCTATTTCCCGCCGCACACTGCCATCCTCACCCCGCGCCTGCCGGCAAACCGCCGCCGAAAACCCCAGCCGCGCCAGCCTCCCCACATACTTATCCAACCCGCTCTCGGGAAACCCGCACAACTCAACCGGACAACCAGCCTCGCCCTTCACCATCAGTTTAAGCCCCAGCTTATCCGCCACCCGCCGGGCATCCTCAAACATAATCCTATAAAAGATTCCCACCTGATATAACAATATTTCTTCCGGATACTTCTCTTTCCACCTCTTATACTCCTGCGCGTGTTTATCCATTCCTGGAATCTCCTCTAATTTTTTTCGGCCGTCCAAAAATTTTGCGCCGCAAATGATAACAATTGGCGTGCTGCATATGTCCCAGCCAACTTGCCACTGACTGTCTGACCTCCAAAATATTCACCCTGCCCCGCGCATACAGCCGGCGAAAAACCTTCAGTGTGCGCCGTATCCGGCGCACACTGCTTTTGCGCAACAGGCGGTGCGTCCTCCACACTCGATAACCTAAAAAATCTATCCCCCTAAATACCGGAAAAACCCCGCTCTTTTTGTTCAGCCTCAGGCAAAGCCGCTTGTCCAAAAAAACCTCAATAGCTTCCTGCCAATTGCGCATCTGCTTTTTATCCGCGCTCAAAATCACAAAATCATCCATATAGCGGAGATAATACCGGCAGCGCAAATCTTGCTTCACAAAATAATCCAATTCATTTAAATAAACATTGGCCAGTAACTGCGAAGTAAGATTCCCTATCGGGATACCCTTGCCCCCGGGCTCAATACTGTTCATACTGCGCACGATATCCTCCACCAGCCGCATCGTCCGCGCACACCTTATCTTCTTCCGCACAATCTCCAGCAAAATGCCCTGGTGCACACTGGGAAAATACTTCTCCACATCCCCCTTCAGGCAAAACATCCTCGCGCCGCAAGCCTCTGTCCTCCTTAAAAAATCCGTCAGCCGCTCCACCGCCTTATGCGTCCCCCTGTCCTTGCGGCAGGCGTAAGAATCAGCAATGAACCTGGCGTCAAATATCGGCTCAATAATATTACACAGCGCGTGCTGAACCACCCTGTCCCGAAATGGCAGAGAAAAAATCATCCTTTTTTTCGGGTCATACACATAAAAAGTTTTGTATTTACCTGTATGATACGTCCTCTCTTTCAGCTTATCCCGCAGGAAAAGTAGATTCTCCTCCAGATTATAACTAAACTCCAACACTTCCGGCCGGTAACGTTTATTCCGCCGCGCCTTCAGATACGCCGAGTAAAGATTCTCAAAAGCATAAATCCGCTCATATAAATTATTAAACGTGCGCGCCATCGTGCAATAGTTAAAAAGCGGCAGGGTTTGATATTGGCGGAAGCGTCCGCTACTAACCAAAC
>JAZDEE010000188.1:0-3068 GCA_043809065.1 Candidatus Omnitrophota bacterium
TTCGGTATCTTTATCTTTCCAGGCTACGGGACTTAAGCCGGCTTTCTGCGCGCATAAATTAGAAAGAAATTCTTCCTTGGTCCAGCCTGTTTCTGCAGCTACCTGTGGCAGGAACACCCCGCTGGATGTGCCTTTTTGGACAATGACACCGTGTATTCCCATTTTAATTTCTTCAATATCCTGGATTCGCTGCGGTTCAGAAAGTACCGATATTTCGATGTCAACATCTGGAAGTTCTCCCGAGGTAAGCGGGACAAAACGCGGATCACCTACCGCTGCTTCCACAGCCATATCGCGCACCGTCAGATAAAGAGGCTGCACTCCTATAATATGGCCGATGCATCCACGCAAATTCCCTTTTCTATGAATAGTTACAAAAGCCCCCATATTTTTTATCAGCAAAGGGTCTGTTTCCTGCAGGGTAATTTCTTTGCCGGTATTTAAATATTCGCGGATACTTTGCCGGGCGATTTCTAATAAACGCTTTTTCTGGGTTTCACTTAATAAGGTAGTTGTTGCTTTCATACTTTCTTTCTCCGCGTTATTTTCCGCTTTTGTATCCGGAGAGGAGGCGAAAATTACCGCGCTAAGATATCCTACTACTCTTTGTGGTTCTCCGGTGATCTCTCCAGAATTAATATATTTCAGAACTTCTACTTTATCCGCGCCCCTGCCCTGGGCATAGAGAAGACTGGTTACTACCGCACTGGCGCCGCAGAGTTCGCATTCTTTGTTTGCTGCCTTATTATATAATAAAGCGGGATCGAATTTTTGAATGGTTTGAATAGTCGTACTATCAATTTGAACAGCTTCCTCAGCAGGATGATAATGCGACATATCGGTGCTGGCAATGAGCAGGATGCCTTCTTTATCTTTGGTGGTTTCCAGTAACGCCTGGCTTAATAAAAGACAATTTTCATAGGATTCTTTTCCTATAACGATAGGCACTATCTTAAAATCGTCTAAAACAACCTGTAAAAAGGGCAGTTGAACCTCAATAGAATGTTCTTTGGCAAAGGCAGGTGGATAAAAAAATATTTCTTTAGAATAAGCGATTAAAGCCTGAGCAATCTCGGAATTAACCGGAACATTTCCCAGGGGAGTTTGCCAGCTTCCTTCTGGATACACGGAAATCCCTTCAAAATATTCATAGTGGCTGGGTCCGATGATGATTACCGTATGGATAGGACTTGCTTTGATGAGATTATATCCATAAGCGGCTGTGCTGGCGGAATAATCATATCCGGCGTGAGGTGAAATCAAAACGAGCGCGTCTTCGTTTCTTTTTTTTACCTCCGCCCAATCTAAAAATTGCTTAAGTTTTTGAGCGAGAATTCTTGCTGAGGCAGGATAAAAAGAACCACTGACCACAGGTTCTCTTATTTGTTGAGCAAAAGAAATATTCAATGTGGGAAATATTATTAGGAAAGATATTACAGCAAAAAAGATTCTTTTTTTCATAAAAAACTATATAAAAAACTCAAGAATGAGACAAAACCTAATTTCGGGCTAATTTTATTTTTTTGTAGAGACGCAAAATTTTGCGTCTCTGCGTAAGATAATGGAGCAGAGGAGGATCGAACTCCCGGCCTCCAGAGTGCGATTCTGGCGCTCTCCCAGCTGAGCTACTGCCCCTTATTACGGTGTTCAGTTCTCGGCGCTCGGTTTGCGGTTCGTGATCCGGCAACCACTAATCGAGCGCCAAACTTAACGGCAAGACATTCCTTTTATAGCTGCGGTTGAGGTTAAGGATGCTTTAGGATTATCTATTGCTTCACTTTTTGTCGGGTCCATTAAGGCTTCGATAGTTATCTCAATTTCATTAGAGGCGCTTCCGCTGCCACTGTTGTAAGAAACAGCAGAGATTAACTTGTCGGTAATATTTGATTCGTTTCCGGCAATATTTGTATCCGGGTCATAAACAATCCTATAATTGGGAGCGCCGGAGTAGGTATAACGGATAGTCCTGTCCGCAGCGGTAAATTTTCCGTCATTATTGGTGTCAATCCTTACATCAAGTTGATTGCCGCCGGATATGGTAAAGGCGGGATTATTAAGATCGCCTATTCCCGACTGGATATTTTTGGTAATGTGTTCCAGCGCAATCTTTACTTCCTCCTGCACCTGAGAATGTTGTTTTATACTGGTAAAAAAATTGTGCGCGCCGATATGCGCGCTGCCTGCGCCCATAACAACAAAGACAACAATTACCAGCGCAATGAGTATTTCTGTTAAGGTAAACCCCGTTATACTTTTTAGTGGGATGTTTCGCACGAAAAGACTCCCTAAAAATAATATAATTAATATAATAAAAGTAATGGAACGGGCAGTCCCGTTCCCTACTATTAAGGTTCCTGCCAGTCTACGGTGACGGTTACTTTTCTGCCGCCGCTGCCGTCAACGGGAAATGGGCTGTTTTCAACCGCGTATTTTCTTTGTCCGGAGTATATTGTTCCGAATGTTCCGGGAAGCGGTTCCCAGCTGGTTTCCTGAACACGCAGTTCTCCGGTGTTCCAGGAATCATCCCGGACTTCTTTACGCAGTGTTTCCAGTGTTTGCTGGGCAAAGTCTTTTGCCGGGATTAGCCGGCCGGCATGCGATACTAAAGATTGGGCAGTGGAAAAACTGGCAAATAATCCGGCAATAGTAATGGCCAAGATCAAGGCACTAATCATTACTTCAATTAAGGTTGTCCCATTTTTTTTCAACATAAATGTCCTCTTTAAGATTAGTGTAAAGGTAAAGGCCAGCCATCCGGGGTTAAAGTTCCATCCTGGTTAATCTTAATCTTACCATTTTGATAAGGGCCTGTTTTTCTGGTCGCGGTAGCCGTGAAAAGGTCGGAAGGGGGAGTTGTTGTTACACTGTAATCCCAATTACGGTCGCTCTTAGTCTCCAAAAACAATCTTAAGTAGTTGTTAATGTCGGTAATACCGGCGCATGGCCAAAAGGTATTTTCCTTTAGAAAATACACCCGTTCTCCGGCGCGGATTTGCTGTAAAGCGGCAATGGCTTCCTGGGCTTTAGCCGATTCTATAGTTTTAGTAAATAAAGGCAAAGCTAAAGTA
>JAZDEE010000189.1:0-3976 GCA_043809065.1 Candidatus Omnitrophota bacterium
ATTTGCCGTTAGATAACGTAGAGGGGGGAAAAACAAGGATGTGAAAGATGTCCCGCGAAGATATTAAAGATATTAAGGTTGACCATATTGTTGATTCTCCCGAATATAGCTTTATTTGTGTTACTATTAACCAGCGGGTGCGTAACTTCCGTGTATTTAAGGATGGGCGGGTAGAAATTTATGACCGGGGGCATTTTGTCCCGCTTACTCAAGATTTTGCCAGAGACATTAATTCTCTGATTGGATGTATTCAGGATATTCCCACTTTTTGTGTGCATAGCGCCCTGTAACAAAGTGGCATGAGGGCAGAGGCAAATTAACTGGTTAGCTATATAGCGCCCGGCTGCCGGATAAAATCAACCTCTGCTGCTTGTGCCGGAGTGAAAAAGGGCCGGGTTACCCCTTCCCGGCCCTTTTTATTTTAGCTTAAAACAGTATCTGTTCCAAACAGCCTCAAGATTATCTTGAGGCTGTTTGTTTTGTGCGGTATAATTATTTCCAAACTATAAGTAAATTAAAAGATGGATGAGCAATAAATGAGGGCGGATAGTTCTATTGACCAAATCAAACGTATTGCTGAGGGGATTCGCTGCCGGGCGCTGGAGCATACCTTACAGAATAATGGCGGCTATCTAAGCCAGGCCTGTTCTTCAGCGGAAATCTTAGCCGTTTTATATTCAGCAGTAATGAAGCTGGGGAAAGCAGCCCATCCGATTGTGCCGGGCCGATTTAGCGCTGTTCCCGGCAGGGACAACCCGCGATATCTCCGGGGGGATTTCTATAACGGCCCTAAGGCAGCGCATCTGGATCGTTTCTTTCTTTCACCCACCCATTATTCACTTGTATTATACGCGGCGCTGGTGGAGACCGCTCGGATGGCTGCGCAAGGCCTTTCCGATTTCAATAAAGACGGCAGTATCGTGGAGATGATTGGCGCGGAACACTCGCCGGGGATGGAGATAATGACCGGCTCTTTAGGCCAGGGGATTAGTCAGGCGGCCGGGATAGCCCTGGCGCGTAAGCTCAAAAAAGAAACCGGCCGGGTATGGGTATTGATGTCCGATGGAGAATTACAGATTGGCCAGGTTTGGGAGGCCGTGCAGGCGATGAGTTTTTACCATTTGGATAATATGGGGATATATGTGGATGTAAATGGCTATCAGTGTGACGGCACGACGGCCAAGGTAATGAATATTGAACCGATTGAAGAAAGATTTGCTGCCTTTGGCGCGCGGACAGTAAGAGTGAATGGACACGATATCGAAGCCCTGGTCAGGGCCGGAAGGCTGGTTAGGAAAAAGCGTCCGTTAGTGGTTATTTGTGATACCTGTCCCTGGCAGGGGATAGAATTGTTGAAAAACCGCGCTCCCAGGTTTCATTATATTCGTTTTACCGATGCGCAAGAACGGCAAAAAGCCGTTTCTTTACTGTCTGCGATGAAAGAAAAATTAAGGAAATTATGACCGATATAGAAATTTGTTCTAACGTCCACGAAAAAAATCTGGTGCGCTGGGCCGAAGATAAACCCAAAGTAGTAGTGCTTTCCGCGGATTTAACCAATTCTACGGAAATCGGTCTTTTCCGCCGGACCTATCCTAACCGGTTCTTCTCTCTGGGTATTGCCGAACAAAATATGGTTAGTTTTGCCGGGGGATTAAGCCGGGAAGGGTTCATTCCTTTTGTGCATACGTTCGCGGTATTCCTGTACCGCCGGGCTTATGACCAGATAGCTATGTCTGTGGCCTATCCCAATCTTCCGGTTAAGCTGTTTGGTTTCCTGCCGGGGGTTACTACGCCCGGAGGGGCGACCCACCAGGCCATCGAGGATATCGCGGTTATGCGGGCGCTTCCCAATATGACAGTTTTGGAATGCGGCGATGCCGCTGACGTGGAAAGTGTGCCGGACATCGTTTATGGCCTGGATGGTCCGGTATACGTGCGGATGCTGCGGGGGGACATCCCCCGTTTGTTTGGCGGCAAGATGCGCTTGGGCCAGGCGCGCCTGTTAAGCCAAGGAACGGAGTTGGCCCTTTTATCTTCCGGTATCTGTACCCAGGAAGCCCTGCGCGCGGTTGCTGCGTTGAAAAAAACAGGGGTATCGGTCGGCCATTTGCATATCAGCACCTTAAAGCCGTTTAATGACTCGCTGGTGATGGAGACGCTTTCCCGGGCGCGCGGCGGAGTGATTACGATGGAAAACCATACCATAATCGGCGGGTTGGGGAGCGCGGCAGCGGAACTTATGGCGGAAAACGGGATAGCCAAACGGCTGATTCGGATAGGCCTCCAGGATACTTTTTTGCATGGAGCCAGCCGCGGGTATCTAATGAAAGAGTATGGTATTGACGCTCCGGCAGTAATCAAAGCCGCGGGGCGCCTGTTGAATAAAAAGATTATGCTGCCTGAATCGCCGTCGTTGGCTAAGAAGAAAGGGAATGCAGAGCTATGAGATCGGAAACAAAAGAACAGTGTATTTCCGGGGAATGTTTCCGCGTAACTTATAGGATCCAGGGCAGTGAAAAAGAGGCCTGCTCCCAGGCGAAAGATATATGTTTTGAACAAACTGTAGAGCTGCCTGAAGAGCTGATTACGGATAAGTTCATCCGCGACTATGTGGTTGGACGAATTGAATCTTTTACGCCTTGGGGGCGCTCCGGATTTGAGGCGGTAATCAGTTATGCTAAAGAAACAGCGGCCGGAGAATTAACCCAGCTGTTAAATGTCATTTTTGGCAATATAAGCATAAAACCGGGCATTCGGGTATGCGCTTTAGAACTGCCTAAATCTATGCTTGGGCAGTTTAGCGGGCCGCGTTTTGGCCCCGCGGGGATGCGCAAGTTTTTCGCCTTGCCGGAAAGGCCCCTATTGTGCACTGCGCTGAAACCTATGGGCTGTTCAGCCGAGCAATTGGCTAATTTGGCTTATCGCTGCGCGCTAGGAGGCATAGATATCATCAAAGATGACCATAGCTTGACTAATCAGTTATTTGCCCCTTTTAAGAAGCGGGTAGAGTTGTGCGCGGAGGCTGTTGGTCAGGCCAATGCCAAAACAGGCAATAAATCGGTGTATGTGGCGAATGTTACCGCGCCTTTTGACCAGATATTCCGGCGCATTGAGTTGGCCAAAAAAGCCGGGGCAAAAGGAATAATGCTTGCTCCGGGGGTGGTGGGGTGGGATGCCTTGCGGCATATTGCCGCGGACGACAATATCGGGCTGCCCATATTCAGCCATCCGGCGTTGCAGGGCAGTTTTATAGTGAATGCCGACTCCGGGATGGCACACGGCCTGCTTTTGGGGTATCTGCCGCGTCTTTGCGGCGCGGACGCGGTAATCTATCCGAATTTCGGCGGCAGATTTTCCTTTACCAAAGAGGATTGTGCCGATATTGTCCGGGCGGCGTCTACTCCCCTGGGGCATATCCGGCCGGTGTTTCCCTGTCCCGGAGGAGGAATGAGTTTGCAGCGCATTCCGGAATTGCTCAAATTTTATGGGAAGGATGCCATCTTTCTGGTTGGCGCGGGACTGTTTACCTATGGAGCGGACTTTAGCGCTAACTGCCGTTATTTTAGAGAGTTAGTGATCCAATACGCGGAAGGATTATAATCCCGGATTTTGCATTAGAACGTGGATGAAGAGTGTTAAGATTTTTGAGATAAAAAGGTTACAAAAAACGTAGACGCACTTAAAAAGTTCGTCGAGGCTTTTTGTAAGCTTTTTAGCCAAAAAGAGTAACGCTATTCGCCACGGTCTAATGCAATATCCGGGATAATGTATTGGCGGATTTGTTTGCGGCAGGCGGCTTCTCCTTTATAAAATGATTCTATTTTTCTGTCGGACAAGAATGCGCCGAAAAATATGCATTGACAATGCGCATAATATATTGTATACTTTATACAGGAGATGATATGTATGACACGCTTAAATATTACGTTGCCTGATGAGATAGCCAGGAAAATAGCGCCTAAACATAATAAAA
>JAZDEE010000190.1:0-4202 GCA_043809065.1 Candidatus Omnitrophota bacterium
CTTGCGGTTTAGGTGTCCAGTCTTTTAAAGATAATGACCGCTTAGGCTTAGTGGTTTTTCCCGCTTGCAATACTGTTTTTGGCGCGGTGATGGACGCCAAAGGTGATTTTTACGAGAAATGTTCTTTGTGCGGAGAGTGTGTTTTACATCTGACAGGCGGAATCTGCCCGATTACGCTTTGCGCCAAAGGCCTGCTTAATGGCCCTTGCGGCGGAATGAATAAGGGTAAATGCGAAGTAGATAAAGACAGGGACTGCGCCTGGGTTTTGATTTATAAAGAATTAGAGAAAAATAAAAAATTAGATACTTTAAAAACAATCCGGGGCCCTAAAGATTTCAAGAAATCAGCCAAGCCGCATAAATTAGTGATGACTAAATAAGTGAGGCCGCAACTTATGGAGCGTAAGCGAACATAAGTTGCCTGGCCGAACTTATCCCGAGTCACCGTTTACAATGTCATTGGTGACGAGGGATCCCTCGCAATCTAGCAGTATTAATAGATTGCTCGGGATTAATTCACGCATTGACTTACGCACACTTCGTGTACGTAAGTCAAGCGTTCATTAAAAATATTATGTTCTCAAAAATACTTATTGCCAACCGGGGCGAAATCGCCCTGAGAATAATCCGCGCCTGTCATGAACTGGGAATCCGCACGGTGGCTGTTTATTCCCAGGTAGACCGCGAATCTTTGCACGTGCGTTTGGCTGACGAAGCTATTTGCATCGGCCAGGCAGCCTCTTCCAATAGTTACCTGAACATTCCCGCGATTATCAGCGCCGCCGAGATCACCGATGTGGAAGCCATCCATCCCGGTTACGGTTTTCTGGCGGAGAATCCCCATTTTGCCGAAATCTGCGAATCCTGTAAAATTACTTTTATCGGCCCGACCCCGGAAAATATCCGGCTGATGGGAGATAAAACAGCCGCGCGCGAAACTATGCGTAAGGCCGGCCTGCCCATTATTCCGGGAAGCGCAAACGTAATTAAAAGTAAAGAAGAGGCGTTAAGGACTGCCAAGGCAATCGGTTATCCGGTAATCATTAAAGCCGCTGCCGGCGGCGGCGGAAAAGGCATGCGTATCTGCCACAACGACCTCACTTTAGTCTCCAGCCTTTTGACCGCGCAAACCGAAGCCGAAGCTAACTTCGGGAATTCCAATGTTTATATTGAAAAATATATCGCCGAGCCCCGGCACATTGAAGTCCAGATTATCGGCGACCGTCAGGGGCATATTTTACAGTTGGGAGAGCGGGATTGCAGTATTCAAAGGCGCCATCAAAAGCTCCTGGAAGAATCTCCTTCGTCGGTGGTCGATAGTAAGATGCGTAAGCGGCTGGGAGAACTGGTCCTTAAAGGGACGAAAGCGATAAATTATGTCAGCTGCGGCACGATTGAATTCCTCCTGGACGAAAAGACGAATAATTTCTATTTTATGGAGATGAATACCCGCATTCAGGTCGAGCATCCGGTTACCGAGATGGTTACCGGCATAGACTTGATCAAGGAGCAGATCAGGGTCAGCTGCGGAGAAAAACTTAAACTGAAACAGGAAGACGTGCATATTAGAGGCGCGGCTATTGAATGCCGGATCAACGCCGAGGACCCGGATAATAATTTTATGCCTTCTCCGGGGAAAATAGAATCCCTGATCCTGCCCGGAGGCCCGAACGTGCGCGTGGATACGCATATCTACGCCGGTTACGAGATCCCGCCGTATTACGATTCTCTGGTGGCGAAATTAATCGTCCACGGGGATAACCGGCAGGAGGCGATTAAGATCATGCATCGGGCGTTAAGCGAGTTTCATATCAGCCCGATTAAGACGACCATACCGTTCCATCTTAAACTGATGGAGAATCCGCTTTTCTTAAAAGGGGACATCTCTACGCATTTTGTGCAGGATATGTTCAAGGAAGAGGCAAAACCGGAATAAAAAAGGGGGTACACATGCGTATATTTACGGTGCTCGGAATATTTTTTTACGCAGCGGCGATTATCTTAGCCGGTATCATCTTAATCGCCTTTTCTTTGAATCTACTCCAGCTTGAGTATATCAATAACTTTTTTGAATATCTTAGGGGCAGTCCGAATTCCCGGATGATCAGCGGACTCTCGGGCCTCTTATTGATACTTTTGAGTGTTTCTTTTGCCCGGTTAATCCTGGGCCGGCTACAGCGCGAAAAGACCATTGCTTTTGATACTGCCTCGGGTGAAGTGACCATCGCGCTCTCCGCGGTAGAAGATTTGATCCGCCGGCTCACCGGGGTCATCCCTGAAATAAAAGAGTTGCGGCCGGATGTTATCGCTACTAAGAAAGGGATCAGCGTGGACTTACGGGTGATCTTAAAGAAAGAGGCAAACATACCGGAATTGACCTCCCGGCTTCAGGATATTACCAAGGTTAAGATTCAGGAAGTTTTAGGCATAGAAGAACAGATAACCGTAAAGATACACATCGCCAAAATCGCTAACCCGGAAGATAAAAAGAAAAAAGAAACGGAAAAAGAAGAACCCACGGTTCCTTTTAGCGGATACGGCAGGGTATAAATCAAAGGAGAGCGGCAGATGGAAAAAATCGGCATACTTACAGGCGGCGGGGATTGCCCGGGATTGAATCCGGTTATCCGGGCAGTAGTGAGAAAGTCTTATTTAGAGGGTTATGAAGTAATCGGAATAAAAAACGGCTGGAAGGGATTGGTTGAAAACGACGCCACGGCTTTAGACTTAAACGCCGTTTCCGGCATCTTGCCTAAAGGCGGGACCATCCTGGGAACCTCCCGGACTAATCCTTATAAGCAAGAAGAGGACTTAAAAAAAGTCAAAGAAAATTTTCAAAAGATGGGCCTCTACGCGTTAGTGGCCGTAGGCGGAGAAGACACCCTGGGTGTTGCTTCAAAATTAACCCAAGACGGGATCGCTAATATTGTCGGTGTGCCTAAAACTATTGATAATGACCTCTCGGCCACGGATTATACCTTTGGTTTTGACACGGCCCTGAATGTGGCGACTGAATGTATTGACCGCTTGCATACAACCGCTGAGAGCCACCACCGGATTATGGTGGCGGAAGTAATGGGCAGGCATGCTGGTTGGATCGCCGTTGAGGCAGGCATTGCCGGAGGAGCGGATGTAATCCTTATCCCTGAGATCCCTATAGATATTGAAGAAGTATGCGGGATAATCAAGAAAAGGCATAGCCGCGGAAAGACTTTTAGTATTATCGTGGTTGCCGAAGGAGCGCAATTCAAAGACGAGGGGTTAGTTACCCAGGAAAAGAAGCTAGATGCCTTTGGACACGTGCGCTTAGGAGGGATCGGCGAGGCATTGGGCCAGGAAATAGAAAAAAGGACCGGTTATGAAACAAGAGTCAGCGTCTTCGGGCATATTCAAAGAGGAGGCTCCCCCACCGCTTTTGACCGGGTTTTGGGCACGCGTTTCGGGGTCAAGGCAGTGGAATTAATCAAAGCTAAAAAATTCGGTAGAATGGTCGCTTTACAGGGCAATAAAATAATTGATGTGCCGCTTTCCGACGCGGTGAAGGCCATAAAAACCGTAGATATGGAGCTCTACGATATTGCCAAGGTATTTTTTGGCTAAAAAAAAAGGAAAAGAGATGAGAGAGAGGGTCAAGGAGATTATCCTGGAGAGTATTCAGGTCAAGGAAGAGCTGCTCAAGAGCCAGGTCAGTTCCATACTTCAGATTTCCACTTTAGTTATCGAGGCGCTTAAAAAAGGCGGCAAATTAATCATCTTTGGCAATGGCGGCTCAGCCAGTGATGCCCAGCATATTGCCGCGGAATTGGTCGGAAGATTTAAAAAAGACCGGCCGGCCTTGGCCGCGATTGCACTGACCACCAATACTTCTGTGATCACAGCTTTAGCCAATGATTTTGGTTATGAAACGGTCTTTAGCCGTCAGCTTGAAGCATTAGCGCATAAAAACGATATAGCCTTGGGTATCTCTACCAGCGGCAAGGCCAAGAATGTGTCCTCGGCCCTTAAGCAGGCTAAAAAGATGGGCCTGAAAACAATCGCTTTAACCGGAGGAGACGGAGGAGAGCTGATTAAGTTAGCGGATGTATCCTTAGTTGTTCCCTCAAGCGTTACCGCCCGGATTCAGGAAGCCCATATTACCATAGGACATATTGTATGCGAATTAATCGAGGAGAACCTTTCTTGACCAGCAAGATCAAAACCAT
>JAZDEE010000191.1:0-2766 GCA_043809065.1 Candidatus Omnitrophota bacterium
TTCCGAGGCTGTGTCAAAAGTCGTAAAAGTCCGTCATTCTGAGGCCGCAGGCCGAAGAATCTCGACGATAAAAGAGATCCTTCACTGCGTTCAGGATGACGAAAATGCACTTTTGACACAGTCTGTCCGCCGGAATGACGATTACAGTACCCTTTCCGCCGGAATGACGAACTCTCTTTTCGCCGGAATGACGTCCAAAGGAATTCAAGTCTTAAAGAATATAGTCCGTCGTGCTATGCTGTCTTGGCACGCTGGACACGAGTGATTACCTGAACAGATTAAAAACTACCAGGAGCGCCAGGATGGCAATTGCCTCCGCAAAGATAAAGGCCGTAATCATGGAAATCAAAATTTTAGCCGCCGCGGACGGGTTTCTTCCCACCGCCTTTACCGCGGCGTTACCAACAATGGCAATGACAGCCGCCGGCCCCAAAGTAGCCAAAAACATAATTAAAACTATAGTAAGATTACGCATATAATTCCACGATTAATATTAAATCATTCCCCGTCATCTTAGCTATGCCGTATTTTATCTTCACGATATCCGCGGAACGCGGCGCCGGAGACATCTGCCCGTCCAATTCATCCGAAATTACTTTGTTGTCCCAGCCGCCTTTTATCTTAATGTTTCCGCTCCTTAGGCTGAGTAAAAACGGCTGATGGGAATCCAGGGCACAAATTTCTCCATCCTCGCCGGGTAAAATTACTTCTTTGGCGTTTCCCTCAAAAATAACCCTTCTTGCTTCAAGTATAGACAGGCGCATCGGATAAACTATTCGCTTACACAAACCTTATTTCTGCCGCCCTCTTTGGCTTTATATAACGCCGCATCCGCGGAGGCAACCAATGCATCCAGGTCTTTGCCGTCTTCCGGGAAAGAACCGACACCGATACTCACGGTAACCGGCAGATACAGGCTGACCGCGTTACGGATTCTTTCGGCAACCATAGAGGCGCTTTTCTTATCGGCGTTATCTAAAAAAAACAAAAACTCTTCTCCTCCATAACGGAACACCATATCGCCTTTACGCAAAACCGAAGCGGCAAATTTACAGGCATCGCGCAATATTCCATCTCCCGCCTGGTGGCCATTATCGTCGTTATATTTTTTAAAATGGTCCAAATCCATCATCAGGACAGAGAATTGTTCAATCATCCGGTTCATCATAAATATTTTGTTATCCAAATATATTTTGAGGAAACGGCGGTTATACACCCCTGTTAAACCGTCTTTTACAGACATCTCCGCGAATATATCTTTTTCTTTTTTCGAAGACAAAAGAATGCTTTTTTCCGCGGCCCGCTTGACGATAATCTTAATCTCCGGCACATTAAACGGCTTAGTAATATAGCCATAGGCTCCTAATTCCATTGCCTCGACAGCTAAATTAATAAAGGTATATACCGTAATTACTACGACGCTGATATCCGGGTTAATCTTAAACGCTTCCTGAATAATCTCAGAACTGGCCAACCCCCGCATATGCAATTCCGTAACCACAACTGAAAAAGGAACATTCTTCAATACCTCTATCCCCTCTTCACCGCCGGAGACGGCCCACACCTTATAGCCTGCCGCCTTTAAGGTATTTTCCAAAAATTCCCTGTCTTCCGTCTTGTCTTCGATAATCAAAACATTTATTCTTTCCATGGCAATTTTGTCTTTCCTGCCTTCCGAACGGGACACCCATCGGAGATCCGCCTTTGGCGGAAACAACCGTCATACCGGCGAACAGACTGTGTCAAAAGTGCATTTTCGTCATCCTGAACGCAGTGAAGGATCTCTTTTATCGTCGAGATTCTTCGGCCTGCGGCCTCAGAATGACGGACTTTTACGACTTTTGACACAGCCTCGAAAGCCGGTATCCAGAAGTTACAACGTGTATGGATTCCTACCGGCGGAAGTCGGGAAACATTTATTCTTTCCATGGCAATTTTGTCTTTTCTGAAAAACTGTGATTCCAAAGGACTTTTATTTATTATATTATTCTTTAGATGAAGAGTAAAGACAAATCTCGGGGCTTTGCGGGGCTTGCGAAGATCAGGACTCTTCGTCTGTTTTTCCTAAGACATCGTCAACATCTTTGGGTTTAAGCTGCTGCTCTTCCTCATCCCGGGAAGCTTGAGGCTTAATATTAAACTCATCCTGTTTAGGCGTATAAAATGTATCCTGGGTTACCGGTTTGACCTGTTTTTGCCAGACAAAATAAAAGGTCCCGCCTAAAAGCCCTAAGAAAATAATAACCGCGATAATTATCCGCCAGACAACCGCGGTAGGAAACGGCCTTACCTGAGCAAGAAGACTGCGGGCAAAAGTTAAATCCGCCCTGGCAAATTCCAGGATCTTCAAATTCTCGCGGTATACCGAGATCAGCTGTTCGGGGTTGGCCGGCTGATCTTTCTGAGTTTCGGTAATCTGGTTCAATTTCATCTCAATACTGCTTTTTAAAAAATTGAATTTCTCGAAAAATTCCGTATTCTTAAGTAAGCCCGATAATTTATCCAAATCCAGGCGCATCGTTTCCAGCTCTTTATCCGGGATCAGCCAGATATTACGTATCTCAACGGCCCTTTCTATGCTCTCTCCCGGCTCAAGCTCATAGTCGCCAATAGCGCAATAAGCGCCTTCCTGGGTATCATAAACTATCTCCATATCCTCTTTGTCTATAACATCTCCGGGCTGTATTTCTTTGGGCAGGGGCACCTTAAGCGATACTTTCTGCGCCTGTTCTTTAGAAGGATTAACCGCCATTACTTTCAAAACAA
>JAZDEE010000192.1:0-2500 GCA_043809065.1 Candidatus Omnitrophota bacterium
AAGGTTACCGGCATAATTTTGGCATACCCGCCTAATTTTTCCAAATCCGTTGTCCCCGCCCTTTTTTCCACTGCCCCGGCAGACATAAATAAACAGGATTTATATACCGCGTTATTCAACATATGAAAAAGCGCTCCGGCAATCCCGATCGGATTAGCCGTGCCTATCCCTACTACCATATAACCCACCTGGCTGACCGCGTGATACCCCAGGAGTCTTTTAAAGTCATGCTGAACCAGGGCCATCATTACCGCCGCTATGATAGTAAAGCTCCCCACCGCTTGTAAAAAGGTATTCATCGCGGCATCCATCTGGAATAAATCCAAAGAAATCCGGCTTAAGAAATATATCCCCAGCAGTTTATCCAGCGACGCGGGAAGATAGGCAGTTACCGAAGCAGGCGCGTCTTCGGCGGTATCGGGCACCCAGGTATGCATAGGCATCGCCCCGGCCTTGGCAAAGGCGCCCGCGGCAAAACAAAGATAGGCCCAAACTGCCGCCTGGCTATGTAAATTGATGTGTATCGCATCCATCTGTAAGGTCCCGCTAATCTGCCAGATTATGGCCAGGCCTAACAGCATCAAGGCGTCGGAGCCGCCGATAATAATAAAAGTTTTTTTAGCGGTAGCCGGGGTATTTTCTTTTTCTCCAAAGCCGATTAACAGGTATAATAACAGTCCTAAACATCCCCAGAATACAATCAACAGAAGCAAATTATTGGCAAATACCGCACCTAAAGAGGCCGCCAGCGTAAGCGCCATATAAACATAGTAACGAACCAGTCCCTTTCGCTGCCGCATAAAACCGATAGAATAGATTATAGACAGCAGAAAAAAGAACCCGATAAATATCCCTGCGAAATTAGATAGATTATCAAATCTGAATAAAACTTGCTCGGTCACTTTTTAAATTTCTCTCTTAATTTTTCCGTCTTCTCCTGGGAAAGCCGGACTAAATCTTCTCCCGTATATATATTCTGGCCCCGGATACTGCGCACGGCCACTCTTTCGGTACAACAATAACAAGGATCCACTGCCGCCAAAATTATGGTAGCGTCGGATATGGTTTCCCCGATAACAGTGGCCTTAAACGTGGGGATGTTCATAAATGACGGCGCCCGCACTTTATGCCGCATGGGCCTATTTGTGCCGTCGCTGCGCACGTAATGGAATACCTCGCCCCGGGGGGCTTCAATATGGCCGATGCCTTCTCCGGCGGGGATACTTTTCAGCTTCAGGTCTATTTCCCCCTCCGGCAAATTCAAAAGGCAATATTTCATCACTTTGATCGCCTCGAATACCTCCAGCACTCTCACGACCAGCTTGTCAAAGACGTCGCCGTTTTGAGCGGTAATCATTTCCCAGCCGGCCTTATCATAGGCGCCATAAGGCGCGTCCTTACGCACATCTCTGGCTATACCGGAAGCGCGGGCAGTCGGACCAACCGCGCTATAACTAAGCGCGTCCTTTTTGCTCAGTATGCCGATTCCCTTGGTGCGGGCATGCAGCACCGGGTCATCCACTACTGCCTTCTTCAACATCTCTAAAGTAGGCACAATAGATTCGATTTTTTTAACCACCGGCGGAATATCCTCGGGTTTGATGTCTCTCCTTACCCCCCCCGGCCGAAACATCGCGTAATTATTTCTATTGCCGGATAAAATCTCCATTGCCTCCAGGATTTCCTCCCGCAGTTTCCAGGCCCACATAAATACCGTGTTGTAGCCTAAAAAGTGCCCGGCCAACCCCAGCCATAAGAGATGGGAATGAATCCTTTCTCCCTCGGCAATTATCGTGCGGATATATTTTGCCCTCTCGGGAACATCCACCGGGATAATATCTTCCACGGCCCTGGTAAAAGCATAAGGATGGCTGGTTGAGCATATCCCGCAAATCCTTTCCACTAAGAAGGCCGCCTGGTCAAAGGTCTTGGTCTCGGAAAGTTTCTCTATGCCCCTGTGGTTATAGCCCAGCTGAACATCAATGCCGACAACCGTCTCCCCTTCCACCGTTAAAGTAAAGAACTCCGGCTCTTCCTGCAATGGATGATATGGTCCTATTGGAATTATCGTCTTGGCCATTTTTATTCCTGTAATCGGGCGGACGCACCCTTCGGGCACAAGCAAGGCCCGCCCCTAGTATATTAAATTATCGGTGCAGGCACGCCTGACCCTGCAAATTCATACGCCTCTATCCCTAACCGCTTTATTATCCCATTCTTTATAATCTATCCTTAATGGATAATTACCCGCCGGCCATTCTTCAGATAGAAGCAGTCCCCTTAAATCAGGATGCCCAAAGAATTGCACCCCTAAAAGTTCGTGGATTTCCCGTTCTACCCAGTTGGCCCCTTCCATAATGGGCGTAAGCGAATTTATCTGCGGCTTTTCCCGGTCCAATTTTACGCGCAGAGAAATTAACAAGTTAATATCCTCTATAATGAAATGGTAAAGGATTTCGATATGCTGGCGGGCATCTATCCCGGAAGCCGTATTGAATCT
>JAZDEE010000193.1:0-3185 GCA_043809065.1 Candidatus Omnitrophota bacterium
ACAGGCGATGCACCCTGCTTTTCCGAGTTAAAAGCGTTTATTTTTTGCTGGATCGCCGCGACCTCAATGGCAATCGCCTGTTGCGCGGCTTTCTGGGATACTGAGGCATCTATATCTACAGAACCATTTTCTTTCAGCACAACCCTGTCCATCCGCGCCAGTTTGATCAGCGCGATCTTGGCTCGATCCAGGTCTACGCGCATCTTGAGGATGTCTTCCGGATAGGCTTGGGCGCGTTCCGGCGCGTCGGCGGCGTCCAGCCACATCAGCTTATCGGAAATAGCGCATAACGGCCCGATAACGTTGGTATGCAGAATCGGAGCAGGCTCAGTGTCAGTATTATGTAAGGCCAGCCGCAAGGCTGCCGGCACCTCTTCCTTTATTATTGCCGGGACTACCTGGTCATGGATTATATTACGCACCTTCCTGTAAGCACCCCAATACTGGTCTTTGGAAGCAGCGCGAGGGTCAGCGTCAGCCAGCATATTCAGATGATTCTCTATTTGCGCTAACGGATTGGCTAATTCCGCGCCCAGCCGCTTAGCCGCGGCCAGGACCTGCTCCGTTTCTTCCGGCTCGGCCAGCTTGACCGATTTCTTCACGATACCTGAGGAAGCATACTTGAGCAGATTATCCTCTCGCTTGCTAAACGGTGTCCCCGGCATCGGCGGCAGGGAAAAATCAATCGCCGGCGGTGTAAAATTGGGCATTTGTTCATCAGGGATGTGTAATATGCCTTGTTCCTCTTGGTTAAATTGCCCAATAGCGGAAGAAGCCTTGGCATCTTTCTTATTTTGATCTCGTGCCCGCGCTATTCTCTCGATCACTTCTTTGGGTTGTCGTTCGACCATGCGCGCCACTTTGGCGTCGTTGCGGTGTTTCTGCTCCTCAACATGCTGATAAATCTTGCGGATTAAGTCTTTATCGGACATCTTCTGGATAGCCTGAACAGTGCGGACGATATCTTCTTTGGTTTCCAACACCTCATTGGCATGACCGACAAAACCGCTGCCGGACCTGGTAGACTCTAACCTGACCAGAAATTCATTTTCCGCTTTAGAAAGCGCTTCCGCGGTTTTCTTTAAACTGTAGAAACGAGTGATTACTTCATTAGGGCCTAATTCTTCTATGGTGGCCAGGCGGTCAACTTCCTCGCGCAAGGCCTTGCCTGTTTTGCCGGACTCTGTCCTGATCACTTTATATAATATCGCCAGCTCATCTCTGTATTCTTTTCTGGCCTTCTCATCAGTAATCTTTTCGGGATTACGCGCGATATTCTTTATTCCTATATGGAAGAGTTCATGCGCGCCTTTGGCTAAGTTATATTCTTCTATTGTATTCAGCCGAATCTCTAACTTGCCGGCAGCATTTTTGGTGATCATAAAGTTAGACAGCGCGTCTAACTTAAGCGCGTCCCCATTGTCCTGCACCTGAGCCGTGGTGCTTGCGCCCTCCGGGCCGGTTAAACTGTTGGGCGCCGTAACACCCACATTAACCTTGTTCTCACCCCGCCAGTTTTGGCCTAATATCCTGGCTACGGTTTGCGAACCTTCCTCAGCAGAAGATCGGGCAACAATATCCAACACCTTCCACCACTGTTTGTATAACGGATAGAAGGCTGTGTCTTCCTTCAGTCCGGTTAAATTCACGGCAATCTGGCGGTATTCAATAAGCTGTTGGTTATAATCGTTACGCTGTGCTTCTCCTAAATCAGCCGCGGCAAGTTTTCCTTTTAATGAAAATATTTGCTGCCTAACATAACCTCTGGCGTTCTTTAAGGTAAAGCTCTGGCCTAAATCCTGCCTTAACTCGCTGACTACTGCCGGGTCAAGCATCCGCCAGAAGGCCTGCTCGACTTTTTCTTTTGGGGAATTAGCGGGATAGGCATGCCTATCCCCTACAGAAACCGGTTCTGTTTTCTCCAGAGATTTGCCTAAAAATTCCTCCAGATGCGCCCATTTTACGCCGTGTTCAAACTGCGGCTCTATGCCTCTTCTTCTCAGGTATTCGTCTACGTCTCTTCCCCGCGCTAAGTTGTTAACCGCTTCTTTTACCGTGGAATAAGAGACATCATCTTTTACCGCAGTACGCAGCACTCCTTGTAAGGCAGGCTTTACTTTTGTTTCTAACTCTGTTCTCTGCCGCCCGGAAAGGTGCAGCTGCTCGGCAACGCGTTCGGGATTGCGCGTGTAATATTCCAGATACTTCCGGCTGACTGTGGCGTCCTGCTGAACAGCCTGCGCTAATGTCCCGGCCGCCGTTGTCACAGCCTTGTCCTTGCCATACTGAGCTAATAATTTTGCTTCCAACAGTTGATTATCCAGGAGAGCATAGAAATCAAACAGCCGCAATTTGGACAAGGCCTTTGCGCTGGCCAGCGCGGAAAGAGTCTTGAGCATCTCTTCAATCAAAGGCATTGTGGACGCCGATACCGGCGCGGTTAACGGAATCAGGCTGGCCAGGCTTATCTCTTTGCCCTGGCTGCCCAATACACCGGAAATCCGTTGTAAGTCTTTTACTCGGCGTTTATCCTGGAAGTAATCCGGATTTTCCTGTTTGCTTAATTTCTCAATGGCCGCAATGAGCGCGGTTTGTTTTTGCGGCTCGGTAAGATACCGTTGGACAACCTCCGTGGGCTTTAAGATATTCAGCTGATAGGCGCGGAATTCTTCAGGCTTCAGATTGGTATTCATAATATCGGCAAACGGCTGCACTAATAGGCCAAAACGCTCGATGGAATCCAGCCCCTGTCCACGTAAATTAGTCAAATCAACGCGCCCGGCCTCCACTAATCCTTTGGCTATCCCAAAGGCCTGCCGGTCTTTGACCAGTTCCTTATCATCCGGAGGAAGCGTTAAACTCAGCCCTAAAGCAGAAAAGGCGCGCGCTAAGGCGGCTCTTTGCCGGGCATCGGTTTTCTTGATCTGTTCCAGCAGCGACACCAATGCCCCGCCGGAGGCTAAATATTCGCCCTGCGCTGCCCCGGGAAGAGCGCGCAATTGTCCGGTAATATCCGGGATACTACTGCCATATTTTGTTTCCACCTGCGCAAGTGTGGTTGGACCCAATTCCACGCCGGCCTTGCGTTTATCCTGGCCCAAGATGTGGAAATTCCCTTCGCGGAAATCGCCGGCAAATAACGGCAAATCCTGCTCAGTAAACCCTCGTTTGGCGAATACAGCCAA
>JAZDEE010000194.1:0-4295 GCA_043809065.1 Candidatus Omnitrophota bacterium
GAAAGAAAAGCAATTGAGCGAAAAGTCCCAGTCCAATCCAGAAATTCATTTAATGACCTCCGTATGATAATTTAAATTGCGTTTTTTCATCCAAATGACAAATAGTAAGTCCAGAAAGGCCCGGAACATCCGGTTGCGGATATTATATTTGGAAATGCCGAATTTACGCGGGAAATGCCGCACTTCCACTTCGGTAACTTTGGCGCCTTCCATCTTTAATAAAGTAGGCAGAAAACGGTGCATGCCTTTATACATTTTTAAGTTATTCAGGTAGATTTTCTTGAATGCCTTTAACGAACATCCGGTATCTTTGATGCTTTCGCCGCTTAATTTATTGCGGACAGCATTGGCAATCCTGGTCGAAATAAGTTTCAGCCAGGGGTCCTGCCTGTTTTTGCGCCATCCGCACACGACGTCGCAGCCGTTTATTTTTTCTAAAAGTTTAGGGATGTCCTGAGGGTCGTACTGTAAATCGGCATCCAGGGTTACTACGATTTCTCCCCGGGCGGATTTAAACCCGGCATCGAAAGCGGCGCTTTGTCCGCAATTGGCAGTGAACCCGAGTATACGGATAAAACTGTATTTAGCGGCGAGACCTTTAAGGATTTCCCGGCTTTTATCGGTGCTGGCGTCGTCAACAAAGATAATTTCATAAGGCTCTTGTATGCTTTGCATTACCGGCACGATGGTTTCTGTCAGGGGAGGAAGATTTTCTTCTTCGTTATATACCGGTATAACAACGGAAATTTTAGGTTTTATCTCCTGGGACATATCACACTCCATTATAGCTGCTTAAGATGTGAAACATTATCTTAGCATAAAAGACATAGGTAGTCAAAAAAAATATATTAAATAGGGGGTTGTAATTTTCTTTAAGTTATGTTATACTACATCCTCTACAGACTCTACAAATAGAGCAGAAATATGAATAATATTGACTGCCTTGTATCTTTACCCGGGCCTGGGTTGAAGATACGCGGAAGAAAAATAGGTTTAAAAAGAAGTAACGGAGGAATAAGGTAAAATGAAAATGGCTAAGGAGAAGAAAGAAAAAATAATCAAAGCATATAAAGCGCATGAAAGGGATACCGGGTCATCTGCTGTGCAGATTGCCCTTTTAACAGATAGAATTAACGGTCTTGCCGACCACTTTAAGGCGCATAAAAAGGACCACCATTCAAGACACGGGCTTTTACGGATGGTCAATCAACGCAGAAAGCTTTTAGCGTATCTTAAAGAGGAGAATGAAAAACAATATGAAGAGCTTATTCAAAAGCTCAATTTAAGAAAATAAGTTGCCTTTCCGCCGGAGGCGGACCTCCGGTTATTATTGGCTAACTTTTTGGAGAATGATGTAATGATGGAAAAAGTAGAATTGAAAATTGGTAAAGAAAACTTAATTATCGAAACTGGAGAAGTTGCCAAACAGGCAGACGGCGCGGTTATGGTTCAATACGGAGGAACCGTCGTTCTGGTTACCGCGGTAATTTCCGGTGCGATTAGAGAGGGAATTGATTTTTTCCCTCTTACCGTGGAATACCAGGAAAAGACTTATGCCGCGGGCCGAATCCCGGGAGGCTTTTTCAAGAGAGAAGGGCGCCCTTCAGAAAAAGAGATTCTGACGGCCCGGCTTATTGACCGTCCCATCCGGCCTTTATTCAAGAAAAACTTTTGCAATGAAGTGCAGGTGATGTCTATTGTCCTTTCCAGTGACGGAGAGAATGACCCGGATGTATTGGCAATGGTAGGCGCTTCCAGCGCCCTGATGCTGGCCAATATTTCTTTCACGCAGGGAGAACCCTTCCTGGGGCCTATTGCCGCTTTAAGAATAGGCAGGATTGGCGAGGAATTTGTGGTCAATCCCACTTATGCCCAATTGGATGAAAGCAGTTTGGATTTAGTGATTGCCTCTACCGAAGAAGGGGTAGTAATGCTGGAGGCCGGGGCAGGGGAAGTCAGCGAAGAAATTATAGCGGAAGCAATTGACTTTGCCCAGGAGCAGCTGCAGAGGATAATAGAGTTACAGCGTGAGCTGCAGCAAAAAGTAAAACCCCAAATCGAACGCGCGCCGCGTCAATTGGAACTCAAGGAAATTTCGCCGCAGCTTTTACAGGAAGTGCGCGAGCTTGCGCGGGAAGAAATAGAGACAATATTTAGTATTAGCAGTAGAGAAAAAAGAATGGAAAAAACCAGCCAGTTGACTAAACACTTAATAGAGAAGCTGGCCGGAGAAGATTCTCCGCATGCAGAGGCGGACATAAAAGTAGCTATTGATGAAGTGATGCAACAGCAGGTGCGCAGGTTAATCTTAGAAAAGAAAGTGCGTATTGGAGGAAGAAAATATGATGAAATCCGGCCGGTAAGCTGCCGGGTCAATATGCTTCCCCGCACACATGGGTCGGGGTTATTTACCCGCGGTGAGACCCAGAGCCTGGCGGTAACGACATTGGGCAGCCGTTCCGATGAGCAGATGATTGAGGCATTGGAAGGGGAAATGTTTAAAAATTTTATGCTGCATTATAGTTTCCCGCCTTTTAGTGTAGGAGAGATTCGACCGGTAAGAGGCCCTGGCCGCCGGGAAATAGGCCACGGAGCCCTGGCTGAACGGGCGCTGCGGCCGGTGATGCCGCCGAAGGACGAATTCCCTTATACAGTGCGGGTGGTTTCTGAAATTCTGGAGTCCAATGGTTCTTCCAGTATGGCTACAGTTTGCGCGGGGACTTTGTCTTTGATGGATGCGGGTGTTCCGATTAAAGCGCCGGTAGCCGGAATTGCTATGGGTTTTGTCAAGGAAGGGGAAGATACCGCTATCCTAACCGACATCATGGGGTTGGAAGATCATTTTGGAGATACCGATTTTAAAGTTACCGGTACCAAAGAAGGCATTACGGCTATTCAGGTGGATATCAAGATCACCGGAATCAAACTTGATTTTATTAAAGCGATATTGAGCCAGGCTAAGAAAGCCCGGGAAATTATATTGGAGAAAATGGCGCAAGCTATAGTTGCGCCCAGAAGTTCTCTTTCTCAATATGCCCCGCGCATTCATGTTTTGAAGATAGATACTACCAAGATAGGCGAGGTCATTGGGCCCGGAGGCAAGACCATCCGCAGAATTATCAGTGAGACCGGAGCTACTATTGACATTGATGATGACGGCCGGGTAGTGATATCTTCTACCAGCGGGGAAGCCTTAACCAAGGCAATCAATTATATCAAGGGGTTAACGGAAGAGCCTGTGCCGGGGAAGATTTATACGGGAAAGATTAAAAAAATAACTAACTTTGGCGCCTTCTGTGAATTTCTGCCTAATAAAGAGGGACTGATTCATATTTCCGAGCTTGCCGACAGGTTTGTAAAAAATGTTGAAGATGTCGTACAGATGGGGGATGAGGTTAAAGTTAAGCTTGTCGCGATTGATGAACAAGGCCGGGCAAATTTAAGTTTAAAACAAGCCGTTTCTCCAGAGACAACTTCTTCCAGTTAGTAGAGGCAGACAGCGCCTGCCTTGCCGGCAGGCGTTGGCCTGAATTAAATTTATACTATACCAAATTCCCTTTTTTATCTATATCCTGCAGGGGGCAGGCCTGCCTGCCCCGATATAAAAATCTATCCGGGAAACAGATGCTTAAAAAGATGGAACAATCTTTGGCCGATAAGATTAAAGCGGCTATTTATGCGGCCTTGGCGATTTTTATTTTTTTAAGTCTATTTTCCTACCATCCTTTAGATACCTCCTGGCGCGCTTCTTCTCCTAATATTCCGGTAAAAAATATGACCGGCATTGTCGGGGCCTATATGGCCGAGGGACTGTTTTTGTCTTTAGGCTGGGTGGCTTATGTTGTCAGTCTGGTTATGTTAACCTGGGCTGCCGCCAGTTTCCTTAAAAAGACTCCCGCCAAACTATATATCAGGCTGGCCAGCACCATTGTATTACTTTTGTCGTTAACCGTTTTACTTAGTCTGATTTATTACCCTGACGGGCAGGGGGTGGATTTTCAGAAGGTAGGTTTAGCCGGGGCGCTGGCCGGCAGATTCCTGATTAAATATTTTGGCCAGGCCGGGGCTTTAATTATTGCGGCGGGACTGGCGATTCTTTCCTCTTTTGTCGCTACGGAATTTTTAATCCTCCCGTTTTTAGGAATCACCGGCAAAGGCTTATTTTCCTTATGGGGGATTTTTCCCAGATTATTCGCGGGGATATTTAGCGCGGCCAGGAGGAAAGTTTCTGCCAGGAAAAGCTGTGCCGGGGTAGTGAGGAAAAAAGAAATAAATACAAAGCCAAAAGAAGAGCC
>JAZDEE010000195.1:0-3628 GCA_043809065.1 Candidatus Omnitrophota bacterium
GGCATGTGTAAATCCTTCAGAAAAACCGTCCGGGCATCCTTGAGCCTACACAAGCAATAAAAACGCCACTCCGATTTGCTGCCAAGCCTCCCCGGTGTATGCGTATTGAATTAAATATACTGTCCCCATACCCTGATTTTCTTCCCATTATTTTAAGGAAACTAACGGGCGGATATACCGCAAAAACAGGCAGTTTTGGCGCAATTAAATATTTAATTAAATATACTGTCCCCGGAATCCCCTTTATGGGGTATTCACATGGATGAGCAGGATAGACAGGATAACAGAGGGAATAATAAAATCCTGCATATCCTGTTTATCCATGTTTAATCTCTCAGTACTGCCCCAAAAAAGCAAATTCCTATAGTATTAAATTAGGGCGCTGTCCCTGATATCAACACCGCAGAGATGGATAAACGGAATAGCGGGGTTGACATCTGGCTCGTCCATATCAGGTAGCGTCTACCTTTTTCTTACCTTTCCCCTGCCTGCCCTGCCTTTATCTATCCTCGCGAATATGCCAAATGCGCAGGATATAAATCGCCTTCTCCTGAATCTCGTAACGCATCTCGTAACGACCGATTAGTATCCGACGCACGTCACGCGGTTCAAATTCAGCCAGTGTTTCACCGATTCTCGGCTGCGCCAGAAGCCGCAGGGGCGCTGCGACCAGAGCTCTCACCGCGCGCTTGGCGGCTTTTGGATTTGCCTTTGCGAGAAACACATGGAGCCGTGATAAATCATTATGCGCCGTGGATGTCCATTTAAGTTTCATTTAACGCTTCTTCGCCCTGGCGCTTTTAAGTCCGTTCGCCCAGACACTGACGGCTTTGTGGTCAATGACGCGGCCCGCGTCTACATCGCCCAGGGCTTCCAGTGTTAAGCGTCTCTCAACCTCATCCCGGTTTAACCAGTTGATGAGGGCTTTTTGAACAATCCAGCCGCGAGAGCGCTCCAGACGGGCGGCAGCCTGGTCAATCTGCCTGGCAAGGCTTATAGGCACATGTGCGGTCAGGATGCGGGTTTGTTGTATATGTTGCATTAGGTGTTCTCCTTAACTTATTGTAATAATCATAGCGATTAAACATGATTTACGCAAGGGGGGTAAGCCGAAACAAACCGGGGCCGGGCTAAAATCCCCGCCCAAAAAATGCAATAACCAAGAAACTGATTCCGCTGAAAAACCCCCTGTTTTGAAAATGGTGCAAAAACTGAACAAAAATTTTCTCTCAAGAATCGCGCACAAACGATTTTTATTTATCGGTTAAGGTGTTTCGATGATCTTTTTTGGTGCTGATTTTTGGTCCAGAGGGGTTTTTCAGCGGAATCAGAAACAAAGCTACGTCCCCCCTCACACATACCCTGATTTTCTTCCCATTATTTTAAGGAAACTAACGGGCGGATATACCGCAAAAACAGGCAGTTTTGGCGCAATTAAATATACTGTCCCCGGAATCCCCCTGCATTAGGCGGACGGCCCGCGCTAACGGTTGCGGCCTTGCCAGAAATAAGGAAAGGACTCTCCGCCACACCCCGATTGCTTGTCAAATAGGGCGCTGTCCCCTGTTTCCCAAAAGACTGACTGCGGCCCGGCGGTGGGCTCTGACTAGGCCTGGTCTTCATCCCTGTAAGACCTCTGTCTCTATTGATTTTGCACTACTTTCGTGCTACACTACTTATATGAAACCTTATGTTCCTCTCAATGCTCAGCAAGCCACGGCAGCCGTTTTTTGGACGGCTTTTGAATCGCTTCCTCTATTGACGCGCGAAAATTTCCTTGCGCGGCTGTTGGAGAACCGTAAACTCCGTTGCGATCTTATGGATTTGGCTACTATAGAAAAACGCCGCCACGAGAAAACCCGGCCGTTTTCGGAATATTTGAAAGAGCGCCGCACCAGGATGCAATGCAAGCGTATCAAGTCCTGATCAAGCGCTCCGCCGAAAAAGATTTGGACGCGCTTCAGGAACGAACCCGCGAGAGAATCTCCTTCAAAATAGCCCGCCTTGCAGAGAACCCGAGGCCGCCGGATTGCAAGCGCCTTCAGAAAAGCGGCGGATACCGTATCAGGGCCGGGGATTACCGTGTCCTTTATGTCGTCGCCGATGACTCCCGCACCGTTACCATTTATGCCGTAGGTCACCGGCGTGAAGTGTACCGATAAGACATCTGTTACCCCGAATTATATCCATAGGGTAAATGGTCGCTGTTTTTCCTATTTTCTATTTTCCTACCGACACACTATTGTCGGGTTATTTTTAGCAATTTTTTGTGTTTTTTAACCCTGGCTGGAACAATAACAACTACCCTTTAGAATTAGGAAGTTAGGAAACAGCGTCCCCTTCCCCTTAATCCCCCAACTTGAATTAGGCGTAAATATTTGAAGTTTCATAAATCATTTTTTCATTAAGAACGTCACCCCATTGACATAGCTGATTTCTGTATGATAGACTTGAAACAAAGGGGGGTATTGCTATGAGTACTGAAGATTACATTGTTACCAATCCCGACATCTGCCATGGCCAGCCATGTTTTAAAGGAACGCGCATAATGGTATATCTTATCCTTGAGCTTCTTGAGGCCGGAGAAACGGCAGAACAAATCCTCAAAAGCTATCCCTCCCTTACCTATGATTCTATCAAAGCCGCTCTCCACTTCGCGGCCGAGTTGATAAGAACCGAAGAATATAGCGCGCTCTTGCCTGCCGCCTGATATGAAATTTTTAATAGATGAGAATGTACGCTTTGAAATAGAAACATTCCTAGTGGAATCAGGCCATAATGTCAGGCGAGTCGCCTCCGGCGCCAAGAATGGCGAAGTAATACAATCCGCTCTTGCAGAAAAGAGAGTGTTGATTACACATGATATCCACTTCTCCAATATATTGGCGTATCCGCCTGATAAGTATTGTGGTATCATCCGCATCAGGATAGACCCGCCCTCGGCAGATAAAATCACCCTGGCATTAAAGGGATTATTGGATAAGACGCCGTCTGAACGATTCGACAAGCGATTATTCGTGCTTGAAGAAGATGGATTTCGTGTAAGATAAGACGCAGCTATAACATTTTTCGCTTTTCTTGACAGCATCAATAAGAATAAGTTTCATAAATCATCTTCCTGCAGCTACCGGAGATATTGCCATTGCCGTTAATCCGTTCTCAGCCAAATCTGCCCCGTGACCGGGCTTACCGGGTCGCTGGTGCGGTTTTCTATCACCAGGTTGTTGATATTTGTAACGCCCAGCGAGGAAACCGCTACGCTGTACACCCCCGCCGTAGAACTGGTGGAGACGTAAACCGTGTATTTGCCGTCCGAATAGCCCAGCACCTGCAGTTTGGCGCTCGGATCTGTAAGCCCCACCCCAGGATTTCCTGATGTCGAGACCACCATTAAGAATATCGCCATTGAACTTGCAAAAACCCAGGCGGATGTCCGCGAGATTAAATATGACATGGCGACAAAAATGGCCACCGAGGACGACATAAGCCGTATTTTAAGCGCCATAGATACCTATACCGCAGAGGCGATTTCCTACCGCAATCACGACACAGCACGCGGCAATAAGGTTATGGAACACGAAACCAAACTCGAAAACCACGAAACCCGCATTACCCTGCTGGAAACCGG
>JAZDEE010000196.1:0-11398 GCA_043809065.1 Candidatus Omnitrophota bacterium
AAAATTAGACGCAAACAATAAGAGACTGCTTAAACTTGACCGGTTGAAATCCAACTTTGTTTCTATGGTTTCCCATGAACTGCGCACTCCTTTGGCCATTACTAAGGAGGGGATACGTCTTCTGCTGGATAAGGTGCCTGGTAAAATAAATAAAAAACAACAAGAAATACTGGTCGCGGCCAATACGCATATAGACAGGCTGACCAGGATTATTAACAATCTTTTGGACATATCCAGAATTGAGGCGGGCAAAGTAGACTTAAAAAGAGACCAGGTAAATATAATAGAGTTAGTTAGAGGAACAGCGCGGACTTTTGAGCCGCAAATAAAAGACAAAGGTTTGCAGCTGCGCTTGGACCTGCCTTGCGGGAGAATGGAAGGCTATGTTGATGCGGACAAAATATCACAGACATTGATTAATCTGCTTTCCAACGCGGTAAAGTTTACTCAAAAAGGCTATATAGAGATTTCGCTGAAGGAATCAATAAATGAGATAGAATGTATGGTAGCAGACAGCGGGGAGGGAATCTCTACAGAGAATCTTTCTAAATTATTTGATAAGTTTCAGCAGTTTAGCCGGATGAAGGGCTGCGGAGAAAAAGGCACGGGGCTGGGGCTTTCTATTGCTAAAGAATTTGTAGAGATGCACAAGGGTAAAATCTGGGCGGAAAGCAAGTTTAAAAAAGGAACAAGGTTTATTTTTACTTTACCCAAATATACTCCCGAAACGTTATTTAGAGAATGTGTGGATAAAAGTATCAAGAATGCAGTGGAAAAAGATTCCAAGGTGTCTTTGATTATTGCTTCTGCCGCGTTGGGACAGAAGCTGGAAGATGCCCAGGCGGAAACCATTATCAGGGATATCCAGGCGGTTCTTAAAAGCGGCTTACGCCGGCAGGAGGATATTGCTTTAAGATGCGGCGCCGAGGAAGTTGCTATTGTCCTCACGCAGTGCAATAAGAGATTTGCTTTGAGTGTAATGGATAGATTGGAGCGGCTGGCCGCCGGGTATCTGCAGCAGAAGAGATTAACCGGCAGGGTTACGTTGCGTTTTAACTGCGCGACCTATCCCGATGAAGCTCTGGACAGTAGAGAATTGGTTGAGAAAGCGAAGGAAACAAAAAAGACACATTTTGCGGTTACGGATAGGGGGGATGATGAGAAAGAAAAAGATACTGATTGTAGATGATGAAGCAGACTTTCTAAATATAATTAAGATGCGGCTGGAAAAAAATAAATATGATGTAATTACGGCCGCGAATGGAAAAGAAGCGCTGGAAAAGTTGGAAAACGACTCACCCGATGCGGTGCTTATGGACATCTTAATGCCCAAACTCGACGGATTGCAGACGTTAAAGAAGATAAGGAAGAAAAACAAAGATTTACCCGTATATATAATTACCGCTTTTTCAAATGAAGAGCGGTTTAAATTAGCCAGAAAACTGGGAGCGTCAGGCTTTATTGTCAAGACCAGCGATCTGCAAAAGGAGATAAAGAATATCACCAGTGTTTTGAGAATGGCTGATAAGTACAAAAGCCGTTAACCGCGTTTTCCGTAACCCGATTTTTTCTCTTTGACAGAGTGTATTTTTTGTGGTATTTTATTATAACTCTCTATAAAAGAGGGCGGTTAGTTCAGTTGGCTAGAACGCTTGACTTACATTCAAGAGGCTCACAGGTTCGAGTCCTGTACCGCCCACCAGATTATTTGCTTCTATAGTGTGTTGTACAGGACTCGAAGCGAACGAGCGCCGAGCGAAGCGAGGAAAAGGCCGTAATCAGGAATGACCGGCCGTAAGCGAGTGAGGGGAGCCTACGCAGCGAGGCTCCGTCCGAGCGTAGTAGGCGAGTCCTGTACCGCCCACCATTTATATAGGGGCTAATGGCAAATAGCTCATGGTTAATTAGCTATTTGCTATACGCAATTTGCTAATAAGGGGACGTAGTTCAGTTAGTTAGAACGCCGGACTGTCGATCCGGAGGTCGCGGGTGCGAGCCCCGTCGTCCTCGCCATTTATTTTGAACAGGATTTTAGCAGAATCGTTCAGTTCGGAGCGATTCTTGCGCGGGGCTGTATTTTAAAAAAAGGAGGCGGCCAGGTGGAAATTCTGTTATTGACGATAAAAGACTTTATTTTTATTTTGGCTGTTGCGGGAATAGTGTTTCATACGTTGACTCTAAAAAACGCGGGAATTGCCAACAAAATAGAACAAGAAATGATCCGCGAGTTTGGCATTAAGAAAAAGGTTTTTTACTGGCTGGAAGAAAACAGGATGACTTTGCATGAAAGGCTGTTTAACCGCAAGGCGTATCATATCGCGGCTATAATTTGTTTGTTATTTATTGTTTGGCAGACGATACGAGTGAGCGCATTCTATACTCCCTTTGAGAAAACCGCCTATGTTTTTATCCCGAAGGAACTGCCGGGCAAGGGTATGCTTCTGCCTCGTTAGGGAATAATTTTCCAACGAAAATTTTCTTGATAATAAAGGGAGAGGGAACTACTTATTTAATCTTGAGGTAAATTTGCAGGGTTAACCTTACCGACGTAAAATCGCTGTAACCTTTTAAACATCTCTGTAATCAAGTTTTTTCGATGGGGAAACCACAGATTTTACTTGCCGGGATAGCTCAGGTAGTAGAGCGCGGGCCTGAAAAGCCCGGCGTCCCCAGTGCAAGTCTGGGTCCCGGCACCAGTTACACGGTTAGCGGTTGGCGGTTAGCGGGTTAATAACCGCATACCGAGCACCGCTAACCGAAAACCGCTAACCGGAAAAAAATGCTGGCGTAGCTCAGTTGGTAGAGCAGCGGTTTCGTAAACCGCAGGTCGTCGGTTCAATTCTGACCGCCAGCTTAAATGTTATAGAAATTCCTTTTTAAGGCACATCATATCCTGTAGGGGGCAGGCCCGCCCCGCGATAATGACGATAAGAGAAAATATTTGCTATGCGTCGAGCGCGGGATTTTCTCTTGACAAATAATGAAGAGTTGATTATACTTTAGTGCAGAAGGATTGAGAGAAAGAACCGTTCAAAAGTGATAGAAGTGAAAGCTGGTTTACTGATAAATTTATCTTGTAGGGGGCAGGCAGGCCTGCCCCGATAATTTAATGTAAAAGTAGATAGGCATTTCTTTCTGTTGTTTGTGGTGAACGGTTTTTTTATGGCTTATGACTGAATATAGAGAATGTTTAGTATGCGGGAAAAGTTTTCTGCCCAGTAAGTACAGAAAAGATCAAAGGATTTGTTCACAACTTGAGTGTCAGCATCAAAGACAATTGCGTAATTTAGCTGTTTGGCGGCAGAGGAATCCCGGATACTTTAAGATTTCCCGGCATGACACTTCCTGGGCGGCGTTTTCCAGGCGGCGGGCGCAAATCTGGCGGAAAAGACATACCAGGAAGATAAAAAAATATAAAGCGGCACATAAAACAGAACAAAGAGAATATATGCGGGAATATATGTATAGATTAAGACATTCCCATTCCATATAACAAGCAGGGTGCGGGCAAGCCCGCGCCCTGCCGATAATCCAAGAAATAATTAATAGGAAAAACGAGGAGGGGAAAGGGCGATGAAGAAACAGGGAATGGTTTTACTTTTAGCGGTTAGCCTTGTATTATGCAGTGGCTGCGGTGATAAAAAAGGCGCTGATTTATTTAAATTTGGCCGGCGAGCGGAAGAAAAAAAGGTCCCGCAGGCGCAGCAAGTAGAAGGAACCGTGCTTGCTTCTGTTGAAGGCAGAGTTATTACCATGGAAGATTTTAACAGCCGCATAGAAGCTTTTAACAAAGAGGTCCAGGCTTCAACGCAGATTCCCGAGGCAGTAAAAGATACGTACTTAATAAAAAAGATAGAGGATAAGCAAAATCTTCTGCAGAGAATGATCGAAAGAGAATTACTTATCTCCGAGGCAATGGATAGGGGGCTGGATAAAGATAAGGAAGTCCAGCAGGCAATCAAGGCATTGGAAGAACAATTACTTTTTGCCAAATTAGTTGATTCTGAGCGGGCAAAAGTAAATGTTACTACCGAGGAAGTTCAAAATTATTATAATTTATATAAAGACGCGTTTGCCGTTCCTGAGGAAAGAAGAGTAAGTATGATTGTGGTATCCGGCGAAGACAAGGCCAAAGAAATCTTAATTCAGCTTTTACAGGGGGCCGATTTCGGGACATTAGCCAGAGATAATTCCACTGATAACAGCGCTTCTTCAGGCGGAGATATTGGTTCTATCGTCCAGACGTTGCCATTTCCCCAGCAGGATAAAAAAACGATGTTTAAACAGTTTGAAGAAATGGCTTTCTCTTTGGAGTTAAATAAACCCAGCGCGATTTTTCAAGGGACGGAAGGATTTTATCTTATTAAGGTAACAGAAATAAAAGAAGCGCGGGAAAGGCAGCTTTCCGAGGTTTATAAAGATATTGAACAGGGATTACTGCTTAAAAAACAGGAAGACACTTTAAACGCTTTAATCGGCAATCTGCGCAAGAGCGGCAACATTATTGTACATGAAGAATTGCTGCGAAAATAGACAGGTATAGGGCATTAGAACATATTTTTTAGAGTTTTCCTCCCCCTTGCGGGGAGGGCAGGGAGGGGGTTCTCCGACGGACTTTATCCTCCTGCTATCCTCCTTCTATCACAAGAAGTGAAGAAATATTCAGAGAAAAATTAGATGAATAGAAAAATAGGGGTAATTGTAGCCGTTGTTTTAGGAGGTTTTGCTGTTATTTTAACTAATGTTTACTTCCAGCAAAAAGAAAAAAAACTGCATTTTGAAGAGGCCGCGGTTTTGGTGGCGGCCAAAGAAATCTCCAAAGGGGAATTAATTGAATATGAGATGGTTACTTTTAAAAGTATGCCTGTGCCATTTATCCAGCCGGGGGCGCTTACGGCAAAGGAAATGGCTGTAGGCAAGACTGCGCTGGGGACCATTATGGCTGGAGAGCAGATTCTGGCTACTAAATTAACTACTCCGGGAGCGGGGTTGACTTTAGCCGGTAAAACGCCTCCGGGTAAAAGGGCGATGACTATTAGTTTAGAAAACGTTTCTGCTGTGGGGGGGATGGTTTATCCGGGAGACCATGTAGATGTCCTGGGGATTTTTGCTAATCCGCCGGTAACTTTAACCTTGTTTCAGGATGTTTTGATTTTAGCCGTAGGCCAGGACATGCTGCCTACGGGAGAAGGAGCGCGCCGGAAGGAACTTCCCGTGGCTTCCCCGCGGACAAAAGACAGCATGACGCTGGCTTTGAGCCCGCAGGAAACGCAGATTATCTCTGTTGCTATCGCAAATGGGAAAATCAGCTTGACCTTAAGGCCGAGAATGGAAGTAGGCAAGGCGCTGCCTCCTATCGACTTGAGTAATTTACCCGCCGTCATTACCTTTCAAACCTTGCTGCAGTTATATATGAGGACTCCCACAGAAGAAGTTCAGCCCCAGGTAGAAATTATTCGCGGCTTAAAAAAAGAGATAGCTCCGATCTCCGTAAAGAAATGATGAGATAAGAATGAAGGAAAAAAAGACCGGAAGCATCAACTCCTTACTTGTGTCTATTTCCATTGTTATTGCCGGCATTATTTTGCGGTCAGGAACTGTTTATGCTTCGCAGGATATAGAGTTAAAAATGAATGAATTGAAAACCTTCCCGGTCAATAAAATAGAAAGGGTAGCCGTTGGAGAACCGCAGATTGCCGATATCACAGTATTGAATACAAACGAATTGATGCTTATTGGCAAGCGTGCCGGGATGACCAGTCTGATTGTATGGGATGCTTCCGGCCAGCGTTCCTTTAATATTGTCGTTATAGAGAAAGACTTTAAAAAAAATGCTCAGGAAGCCGAGAGGAAAATCCGGGCAATATTTAAAAATCTAAATATTTATGGGATAAAAATTAAGCTTGAAGAAGACAAAGTGTATGTAATCGGAGAGGTGTTGAATAAAGACGAACTGGACAAGGTCGAAAGCGCGTTGAAGCCCTTTCTTTCGTTGACTGAAGTCGTAAATTTGGTTAAAATCAAAGCGCGCCAGCCTCTTGTAGAGATAGACGTAAATGTATTGGAGATTTCCTTAGACGATATCAAAAAATTAGGGATGGTCTGGACTAATCTTTTGCCAATCACCTACACTGAGGCGGATACAGGCAGTTCACTTCCTAAGTTTTGGAAGGTGTTTGACTGGGACCGTACCACTATTGATGCCCGGCTCAATTTCCTCGTCGGAGAGGATAAAGCCCGCACTTTAGCTAATCCGAAGTTGGTGGCGCTCAGCGGAAAAGAAGCGACCTTTTTAGTAGGGGGCGAGGTCCCGTATGTTACGGTAGAAAGTGAAGGAAAAACTTCTGTAGAGTGGAAAAACTACGGAGTAGATTTAGAAATACTACCCGAGGTGAACAATAAAAATGAAATTAAACTGCGGGTAAAAGCGAATATTAGTGATTTAGATTGGGGCAATGCGGTTACGCAGCAAGGATATAGTATTCCCGCGATCAAGAAAAGGGAAGTGAAGACGGAACTAATTCTTTATGAAGGGGATACGATCTTTTTGGCCGGATTAATTAAGAATGAAGACAGCAATAACGTGGAGAGACTGCCCTGGCTAACCAAACTTCCTATATTAGGGGAGTTGTTTAAATCCACGGAGTTCCGTGATAAACGCACGGAGCTGGTGATTTCTTTACGGCCGAAAATTATCGGCGGCAGGATTGAAGAAAACGATAATATGATAAATGATATGCTTAACGCGGATGAACCGGCTGTGCCGGATTTATGAATGTAGTTTTGTGGGTTCCGCTCTTCAAACGGGCCGAACCAAATATAGTAAAAACTGAGAGATGATAGAAATGAATAAAGACTTGTCCCGGGTAGTTTCTGTATTCAGCACTAAAGGAGGGGTAGGCAAGACACTGATTGCTGTAAACATTGCCGTAAGCCTGGCTCAGTTAGGCAGGCGTGTCGCGCTTCTTGATTTAGACCTCCAATTTGGCGGCGATGTAATAAAAATGCTGAATGTTGTGCCCAAGGCGACCGTTTTTTCTCTGATCCCGAAATTGGGCAAAATAAGCAGCGGCGCCGCGCTCAAGGCATATATGACGCCTTACGCGTCCGGCCTGGATATTCTGCCGGCGGTAAACCAGCCTAAAGAAGCGCCCCAGATTACCGCGGTTCAGTTAGATAAAATTATTACTTTCCTGAGGACAGAATACGATTATATTATTATTGATGCCGGCGCTTATTTTACGGATGTGTTAATTCACTTATTTGACCGGTCCAATCTGGTTCTTTTAGTGGCTACTCCGGATGTGCTTTCTGTTTATCAGACGGAATGGAGTGTGGATACCCTGCAGAATCTGCATTTCCCTCTGAAAATGTTTAAAATTATTTTAAACCGCGCGGAAAGCCGCGGCGGCGTCTATTGGGAGGATATCAAGTCGGCATTAAAATGCGAGGTAATTGCCCATTTGCCCAGTGACGGGCGCTCTGTTGGCTTGGCGGTAAACCATGGCCAGCCTTATGTGATAGAAGCTGCCCGCAGTAAGATTGCGGAAAAGACCAGGAAACTGGCTGAGGATTTAATAAACCGCCCCGAACTTTATATGGAAGAGATAGAAAGGCCTAAAACTTCTGAAGATACGCCGCGGACAGGAAGATTCTGGGAAGAATACGGCATGTCCGCGGAGTTAAAAGTTTTGCCGGAAAAACAAGACGAAATAATTTACCTTAAGCAGGCTGTGCATAAACAGCTAATCGAAAAGCTGGATTTAAAGAAGTTAGATGTTATGAGTGGGGAGCGCAATTTTGAAAAGGCAAAGCAGCTGAGGGAAAAGACAGAAAAGTTGATTTCCAATATCTTAGCGGAGCATACTTCCGGGTTGATTCCTTCTTATGAGATGCGTAAAGAATTAGTTAAAGAAATTGCCGATGAGGCCTTGGGATTGGGTCCCCTGGAAGACTTGTTAAGGGATTCTACGGTAACGGAAGTTATGGTCAACAATAAAGATTTGGTTTATGTGGAGCGCAATGGAAAGATCGAAATTACCAATAAAAAATTTATCAGCAATGACCAGGTGCGCGCGGTGATTGAACGCATTATTGCCCCTCTGGGCAGAAGAATTGATGAAAGCGTTCCCATGGTGGACGCGCGTCTTCCCGACGGTTCGCGTGTTAACGCGATTATCCCTCCATTATCGCTTAAAGGCCCGACGCTGACTATCCGTAAGTTTTCCCGGGAGAGATATTCTCTGGAAGACTTAATTGGGATGAATTCCCTGAATAAAGATATGTCTGATTTCCTGAAAGCGTGTATTTTAGTGCGTAAAAATATGATCATTTCCGGAGGCACAGGCTCCGGAAAAACCACCCTGCTTAACGCGCTTTCTCAGCATATTTCTGATGTAGAACGGATTATTACTATTGATGATGCCGCGGAGCTGAAACTACAGCAAACACATTGGGTTTCTCTGGAATCGCGGGCGCCGAATATCGAAGGCAAGGGAGCAGTGGCGATTAGAGACCTTTTCCGTAATACCTTAAGGATGCGTCCGGACCGGATTATTATTGGTGAGTGCCGCGGTGAGGAAACCCCGGATATGTTACAGGCAATGAATACCGGACACGACGGATCGTTGACTACCATTCATGCTAATTCTACGCACCATGTCTTGTCGCGTTTAGATAGTATGGTTTTGATGAGCGGGGTGGACCTTCCGGTACGCGCTATCCGCGAGCAGATAGCCGGGGCAATCCATCTTATTGTTCATACAGCGCGTTTAGGCGACGGCTCGAGAAGAGTTATGTGTATTACGCAGCTTGTCGGCATGGAAAGTTCGGGAGAAATTATATTAAAAGATATCTTTGCTTTTAAACAAAGCGGCATGGATAAAGACGGAAAAGTACTAGGTGAATTTGTTCCTACCGGATTTGTCCCTACTTTTATGGAAGAAATACAAATCCGCGGAGTTAAATTTGCCCCGGATATTTTTACTCGTCAGGTTGAGGTTAAAGGCACTTCCGTGTAGCGAAGAATCAAACAAGACAGAAAACTTTTCGGATAATGACGCGAATTTAGACAGTTATGGGAGAAAAAGTAGTCATATATAATGTTTCTAAGACCACCATTTTGGCGAAAGAAGCCGTTATCGCCGCGTCGTTGGCGCAGAGGATGCAGGGTCTTCTGGGCCGAGTTGCTTTTTTAGCCAATGAAGGCTTAATTCTTCAGCCCTGTTCTTCTATCCATACTTTTTTCATGCGCTTTCCCATTGATGTGCTTTTTTTAGACAAACATAAACGTGTAGTGAAACAAATCCAAAATCTACCTCCCTTTCGTGTCAGTCCTATAGTCTGGACCAGCTGCCTGGCTATAGAACTGCCTGCCGGAACAATAAATCAAACAAATACTCAAAAAAATGATATAATAGAGATTAGGCCTCAAGCGTAATAAAAAACATCGGTTCACAAGATGTTTGAGGTTATTTGACATAACCTCTATTTCTCTATATGCTAAGAAAGTGAACTATTGTTGCGGTCCGCGATTGTAACATTATCCCGGAATTTGCATTAGAACGCAGCGAATAGCGTTAATCTTTTCCGCCGGAGGCGGACCTCTGGTTGGCTAAAAAGGTTACAAAAAGCCTCAACGAACTTTTTAAGTGCGTCTACGTTTTTTGTAACCTTTTTATCTCAAAAATCTTAACGCTCTTCATCTGCGTCTAATGCAAAATCCGGGTTCAGACAGCGTTTCTTAACCTAAATCAATCCGCTGAAGTACGCATCACAGGCTTTCTTGAGAAGCTGTATATTCAAATTAGGGGTAATGTTTAAATAGCGGGCAATGTCCATTAATTGTTCGACAATGTCCCGGGGGTGACAGGAGCGCGCGGAAAGATTGTGTTTGAGATAATATTCCTGATATATATGCGTTAAGGCGCTTTCCTCAAAAACAATGCCTTTTATCCGGCAAATCTCTTTAAAAATCCGCCGGTACTCATCAGGCGAAGGGTCTTCTACTTTTATTTTGTGCCGGATCCGGCGGAGAAAGGCTTCTTCCACAAGTTCTTTGGGATTCAAATTTGTCGAAAAGATTACTAAGGTCTCAAAAGGCACCTCAATCTTTTTGCCCGTGCGCAGAGAAAGATAATCAACCCTTTTTTCCATAGGAATAATCCAGCGGTTTAAAAACAGACGGGGATGTTCCTGCTGACGGCCAAAATCATCAATAACGAATATCCCCCCGCCGGCTTTCATTTGAAAAGGTGCTTCATAATATTTCAGGTGGTCATGATATATCAAATTCAAACTCATCAAAGTCAATTCTCCGCCGGTAATTATAAACGGCCTCTTAACCGCTACCCAGCGGCGGTCATAACTATTATTTCTCCGGGGCTCCATACCCGCGCGATTATCTTCTCCATTGGCGTAAACGGGTTCATGGTTAACGTAATCAAACACCTTAATAATCTGGTTGTCCACCTCAACCGCGTAAGGAATGTAAATATTATCTTCGAACATTTTACTGATAGCCTCGGCAATCATTGTTTTGCCGTTTCCGGTATGGCCGAATAAAAAAATGGACCGCGCTGAATTAACCGCCGGGCCTATTTCCCCCAGGATTTCTTCACTAAGCACCATATGAGCAAGCGCCTGCCGCAATTTATCCGCGGGAATTACTTCTTTTGATAAAGACTGAGCCAAAACCGCTTTACAGTAGGCATTCAAAGACACGGGAGCCGGCCCGGCATACCCGCAAGAGGCCAATACCTCGCGCGCTTTTTCCCCGCCTTTGGAAGTAATACCGTACTGATAAGAACTTTCTCCAAAATTCTTACTCCCCTTTACCTCACAAAATTGTTCCCGGCGTAAAAACTCCAGCGCCCGTTCCACTATATCGGAAAAAGGTAATCTCACGGCCTGAGCGATCTCACTGCCTGATATGTATCGTTTAAAATAAATTACTTTTATTACTAAATCCACTATCAGCCCTAAATCCAAACCCGTTTCCTCAATCGAAGCCGGCTGAGGCGGCTTATATCCGGATGAATCCGGGAATTGTTCGGAGCTTCCTTCTTTCAGCTTTTCCATCTTTACATCCTTTTCGCCATAGCGCATTGTTACATAAATTATTGTTAAATTCGAAACAAATTCGAATTCTCCAATGCTCAAATGTTTAAAACAATATTCTTTAGGTATATGTTTGGGTCATTTGTATTTTGAGAATTTAAACATTGTTTCGTATTTCGATATTCGGATTTCGGATTTTAAAAAACAGCCTATCCCCTTTTTCTACATTAGTTCCTGAGGAGCGGGCTTGGCCACTCTCACGGGTTTGACGTATCTATTGACCAGGGCTTGCGTATCCACGGCGTTAAGTTTCTGAAAGATAAAGCTGAATTGTTCTTCC
>JAZDEE010000197.1:0-4028 GCA_043809065.1 Candidatus Omnitrophota bacterium
CGCCCCTACGAGAATTATGATTGGGCATAACAATAACCGTATTGACAAAATGCGCGGGCAATTAAATAGACCCGTCCCCTTTTTATGTTAAGAGGAACAAAAGTTGGTTATGGGATCTTGAATCTTTGCTTGTTCTCAGGCATACTTACTTTGTTTAACATTTACATTATCGGTAAGGAGGGATAATGTAACTTACTGAGGCAGTAAATGTGGGGCGCGCACTTACGAAATTAGGCTTAACTTTGGGGAGTTAGGCTATTTTTTTGCCCAAAAAGCCCCGAAAAAAATGTAGGGACAGGGCTTTTGCCCCTGTCCGTTAAGAAAAAACATTTATTAAGGAAGGGGGATGCAACAAGAGGTAAAAGAAAGAGGCGGCGAAAATGAAGACATTCCCAATCAAAGTTAAACTAACACTTATTACCTTAGTCTTTCTCATCGGCACATCCGGTATAAATGCTCAGGCAGGATTGCTGGATAGCCTGTTGTCAGGGAAACTAAACAAGCCGACTTCCACTAACGTAAATACTGCCGGCGTGCAAGTCCAAACTATCAACTCCACTTATACATTACCGGACGCGACCACGAAACGCTTATCTATCCTCATCTGGTACCCTATTACCTCCGAAGGTTCTCTAAAACTCCAAGGCGCCCCCTATCCTCTGATTGTTTTCTCCCATGGCGGGATAACCGGGGCCGCTGACCACTGTGCCGGCATTACCGAAAACTTAGCAAAACAGGGTTACATAGTAGCGGCCACCACGCATGAAGATTCTATCTATTACCAGGGAAAAAAAAGCTCTTCCCCTTTAGCCGCCGGCTTCTGGGACAGACCATTGGACGTTAAGGGAATTATTACCATCCTACTCGGGTTAAACAACGATCCGAAATCAATTTTTTACAGAACAATAGACGAAGAAGCCATTGGCGTTTTCGGCCATTCGCTGGGCGGATGGACATCGGAAATCCTCTGCGGAGCAGTTCCTCCAGGCCGCGAAGATTACACCGATGAACGAGTAAAAGCCGCCATGTTCTTAGCGCCGGGGAATATGCTTTTTAATAAAAACAATATTGGAAATGTCCAAGTGCCCTCCTTCACCATCTTTGGCGGCAAGGACACGATAGTGCGCACCGAGGCAAATAAATTCGTCTATGAGCAGGCTGCTGTTCCTAAATATTTTGGGGTAATCACCAACTTCAGCCACCTTGACTTCGCTAATTATGGAAAAAGTAAACCGGAAACAAAGGTTTTAGTTCAATACACACTGGCCTTTTTCGACAGGTATCTTAAAGACGATTACAACGCGGAGGAAACGCTCAAAACCTCTTCCCCTGTTTTCAGCGCTTACGAATATGCATTGGAACAACAAGGAGAGTCCAATAATCCGCAAGATACCACCGTGCCTATCGTGATTAGAGCGGAAGAGAACTCCGACGAAGACGCGCAAACAGAAGACGCAACAGCGTCGGGCACTCCAACTACAGCAGCTAATCTTTTAGGAAGTTTGTTTAGCGGCGGGACTGGCGGTATAGGCAACCTGCTCGGCGGTGGGCTGACAGGCAGCGGCAACAGCGGAATGCCTATGTGGGTCGGGTGGAACGGCAAAACTTTTGGCATTCACCTCGGCCAACGCCCGAGTGATGGAACCAATAGTCAGAGCAACCTGTCCAGCGGACTTATAGGCGGAACCGAAGGTTTGGGTAACCTGCTTGGCGGATTGACTGGCAGCGGTGGAACTGGCGGTATAGGCAACCTGCTTGGCGGACTCACTGACAGCAATAGCGGAACTGGATTGAGTGATAACTGGCAGGAAGTCCCCGCTTACGGTACAGAGTTAGAAACTATTGCAGCAGCGCAGGAAACTACTTCTTCCGACAATACGACCGATAATGATGCTGATGCGCCTTCCTCTGATATATCCAGCGAACTTACGAACAGCATAAATACCACAGAAGAAGAAACTAAAACAACGCCAGAAAATAATGATAACCAAACGGCCATGGTTGATCCTAAGACTATCCGTCTTCCTTTGGTACAGGTGCACGGTGACACTCCCGCTAAATATGGTGGATTAACCCAAGGCACTCCCGGGGTAATTGATGCAATAGTCCGAGGTATGGGAAATAATAATACAACCAGTATCAGCATAAATGACATTGCCGCGTATCAGTTTTTGGGTATAGAAGATCCCCATTTCACTGACACCCAAGGATTTTCCGGTTTTTTACCGAGTGACAAGGGGCATTTGCAGACCGACAAACAAAACAATATATGTGCTATTTATTACGTCGCGCCCGAATTACCGTCCTTACACCGGTCTCTTATGGCTGTTAATCCAGGGGGGTCAATAACCCGCACGATGGGTAACATAATAACATATATATACTATGAGCCTCACAAACTCTATCTTCAAATAGATTTCTATCCTGGCATCATGGGTAACCTGCTCTCGGCGGGTTTTACACTCGGCGGGTTTTCATCCATCTCGGAGGGCAATAAATAAAGTTTTTCAAAAAAAAGTTAATAATAAATGTAAAATACGGTAAAACTAAAAAGAAAGAGGCGGCGCTATGAAAAAGGTTGGTAAAGTAATCGGGGTTATCTTCCTTCTTCTATTCTTCTGCGGCTATACTCCCTCCCTGCAATCCTACGCACTAGCTGAAGATTCTTCCTCCCCGGGTTCTCAGTGGCAGGAAATCCCTGCTTACGGACCGGAGTTACAGACCCTTACGGATTGGCAGGGGACATCTTCCAACAATACGACCAATACCGATGTTGAGGAAACTTTCTACAGTACGTCCAGCGATACAGGCAGCGCAACCGGAGGAATAGACAATATGCTCAGCGGGTTGACAGGCAGTAGTGGAACAGGCGGTATGAGCAACATCCTCGGCGCAGTCTCAGGCGGAAGCGGTAACCAGTTTTTGGGCATCCTTACGGATACCTTGTTCGCCGGCTCCCCTTTCTACTATCTCATGGGTATAGATAAGTTACTTGGCGGAAGCACAGGTACCCCCTCAAACAGTAATATAGGTAGCAATGATACTACTACAGCCCAAAATAATGAAGATTTAGGGCTTGTTTCGGTGGATTATTGTGGAAAGCACTTTGATGATGTAAAAGAGGCTCCTTTGGCAGTACAACAGCAGGTTATGATGTATACATCTATGCCTGTAGATAACAGCGGACTGGGATTCACCGGACCAATAACTCCCGGCGGAGTATTATCGATGGGAGTAACCGCCGACTTTGATCCCTGTACTCCAGGGAGAGAAACCAAATGGTACTCCCCGTTAGTTATAGACACTGACAAAAACGGCGTAATCGAATTATCCGGAGGAACTATCCAATTCGACATCGCCCCGCACCTGGCGGGATTGGAGACTATCCCTGTCCCTGCCGCGGGCAAGGATATGTTCTTAGTCTGGGATAAAGCCGGGACAGAGACGATCGAAGGCACGGAGCGGGAATATAAAGAAGGCGAGATTATTGATATCACCGAACTATTCGGGCCAGAAGACTATACCCGTTCGGATTTCTCCGTGTTGGCTTATACTGACGACGGGTTTACTAAACTCAGGAAGTTATGCGACATTAATCAGGATGGCGTTGTGGATAAGCAGGATACCGCGCTTTCTCCAGAGGTATCCGCAAAACTAAAACTGTGGAGTCCCCTCTCCGGCCAACTGATTCTTTTTAAGGATACCAACATCGTCATTGACGTGCGCGCGGGTAGCTATGAGCGGCATCCTTCGGATGTCCAAGGCTGGGCGGTAGAATATAAAATGAAAGATACCCAGGACAGGCTCGTCGGCTACCAATGGCTGACTTCCAAAACCAGCAGCCCGCTCTGTGTGGATGCCCTGTTGGCGATACAGTAAGTAGGAAAAAATAGGGACAGGGGGCTGTCCGATAATTGTCCTGAATAAAAAACAATGTTCCTAATTTGCTCTTTCTCGAAAAAATGGATTAAAGCTACTTCTAACTTGCTTGATTTTTTAGTTAAGCGCCCAATTAAACTGCTTTTTCT
>JAZDEE010000198.1:0-13182 GCA_043809065.1 Candidatus Omnitrophota bacterium
GACCGCCCCTTTGAGATTGGAGACTTTATTATTATCGAAGACTTTTTAGGGACTATCGAACATATAGGCATAAAAACCACCAGGATCCGCAGTCTCAGCGGAGAGCAGGTAATTTTTTCAAATACCGATTTAACCGGTTCGCGTGTGCGTAATTATAAAAGAATGGATAAAAGAAGGGTTGTTTTTAAACTGGGGGTAACCTATCAGACTTCGCTTAAACAGCTAAAATCTATCCCGCAAATCATAGAAAAAATTATCAAAAGTATCCCGGATACCTTATTTGACCGGGCGCATTTCTTTGCTTATGGAGATTCCAGCTTAGTTTTTGAAACTGTGTATTATATATTAAGCAACGATTATAATAAATACATGGACATCCAGCAAATGATTAATCTATCCATCAAAGAAAATTTTGATGCTGAAAAAATCGAATTTGCCTATCCTACGCAAACCTTGTATGTCAGCAATACCAATGTTTCGTAACATATTATTTACTCTACGCCCTAAGCCCTATGCCGTTTAAAAGGAGGAATTGTAAATGAACGAGGCCATAAAAAGTCTGGAGCAGGAATTAGAAGAAACCGGAGAATCTTCCATGCGGCAGCGCGTGCTTCAAAACGCTAAGCACTTTAAGACATCCTGGATTGATTTGGGACAATCTCTTTACGCAGTGTGGAAAGATAAACTATACAAAGGCTGGGGATACTCTACCTTCGATACATATACGGCCAAAGAAATCGGCATCCGCAAACAGACCGCTGTAAAGTTACTTAAGTCTTACTACTTCCTGGAACAGAAGGAACCGCGTTATACTAAAAAAGAATACACGCAGGAATTACAGACGGCTTGTGTCCCTACTTATGAATCCGTAGACATTTTGCGCAAGGCGAGTAATCAGAAAAACCTGGATGAAGAAAGCTACCAGCGCATCAAAAAAAATGTTCTGGAAGAAGGCAAAGACGCGCAAACAGTAAAAAAAGACCTCACCTTTTTAATGAAACAAAAGGAAGAAACCCTCCCGGAAGAAGCCTGGCAGAAAAAAAGAGCGGTCTTCCTGCGCCGCCTGATCTCTACACTGAAAACAGTCAGCGAAGAAATCAAAATAGCTAAACTTTTTCCTGTAAAAATAACGAAAGAGGTGGATAAACTGATCACCAATCTGGAAATGGAAATCCCCCCGGCTCAATCCTGAGCATCTTTGGGCACTTTTCATAAGAGTCTTTTTCTTTATTATAAATATATTATAGTGAATAGTATTGACTTTCTGCTGCCGATATGTTATTTTTAAAATTAACCTGGGGGAAATTTTAGAAGAAGGACCGGTTTCATGGATATAGAATATGTGGCAAAACTTGCCCGCATTAGTTTAAAGGAAAAAGAAAAGGAAAAACTGTCCCAGCAGCTAAATGACATCCTTGCTTATATAGAAAAACTTAAAGAATTGGATACAGACAAAATAGAGCCAATGTCCCATGTTTTACCTTTGAAAAATGTCTTTCGTCAGGATGAATTAAGAACCTCTTTACCCGTGGAAAAAGTCCTGGCTAATATACCCGCAAAAAGCAAAGAGGATTCGTTCACCGTCCCTAAGATAATCGAGTAATGCGCAACAATTTCACGGAACATTAATAGAAGAAATTTCTATGGAATTATATAAGCTGACCGCGCATAATTTAATAGAGCTAATCCGCCAAAAGAAAACTTCGCCGAAAGAAATCGCCCGGATATACTCAAACGGATAGACAAGACAGAAAGCAAAGTCCAGGCTTTTTGTCTTGTGGATAAGGACGAAATTCTTTCCCAATGCGCGCAATTAGAGAAAAAATCCCCGGATACAGGCGCGCTTTTTGGCATACCGGTAATCATTAAAGACAATATCTGCGTGGATGGCCAATGTACCACCTGCGCGTCCCGTATATTAAAAGGGTTTAAACCACCGTATGATGCCACCTGTATCCAAAGAATAAAGCGGGAAGGAGCCGTAATATTGGGAAAAGCCAATATGGACGAATTCGCGTTCGGATCATCCTGCGAAACTTCCTGCTACGGCCCTACGCGTAATCCCTGGGACCTGCAAAGAATTCCCGGAGGCTCCAGCGGAGGTTCCGCCGCCGGCATTGCCGCCGACGAAACTATACTGGCTATTGGCTCAGACACGGGCGGCTCCATTCGTCAACCGGCGGCCCTGTGTGGAGTAGTGGGGTTAAAGCCGACTTACGGCAGAGTATCCCGTTATGGATTGATTGCCTTTGCTTCTTCACTGGACCAAATCGGGCCGATAACCAAAGATGTTACGGACGCGGCAGTTTTGTTTAATGTAATCGGCGGGCATGATCCCCTGGATTCAACGTGCGTAGATAAACCATTGCCGGACAATACAACGGCCCTTATAAACAATGTCCAGGGTATTAAAATAGGCATCCCCAAAGAATATTTTGCCCGGGGACTTTGCCCCGAAATTAAAGAAGCCGTCGAGGCAGCCTTAAAGCTGCTGCAAAAGTTAGGCGCAAAAACAAAAGAAATATCTCTTCGGCACAGTGAATATGCCGTGGCCGACTATTACATTTTAGCTGCAGCCGAGGCCAGTTCCAATCTTGCCCGTTTCGATGGCGTGCAATATGGATACCGCAGCCCCCAATTCGAAAATCTGCTGGATATGTACAGAAAAACCCGGGGTGAAGGGTTCGGAGAAGAAGCTAAACGCCGAATTATCTTAGGCACTTACGTGCTTTCCAGCGGATATTACGATGCCTATTATCTACGGGCCTTAAAGGCGCGCCGGCTGTTAAAAGAAGATTTTGACCAGGCCTTTAAAGAATGTGACTGCATTATTACACCTACATCGCCTACCGCCGCTTTTAAAATCGGCGAGAAAATGAATAATCCTTTAGCAATGTATCTTTCGGATATATATACTATTTCTGTTAATCTATCCGGGCTTCCGGCGATCTCGGTCCCTTGCGGATTTACTAAGGAGAATTTACCTATTGGGCTGCAGATTATCAGCCGGCCCTTTACCGAAGAGACACTTTTTAGAGTTGCTTATACTTTTGAGCAAAATACCCAATGGCATTGTAAAAAACCTGAACTATGAATAAAATAGAATACATACCTGTTATCGGTTTAGAGGTGCACGCGCAGTTGGCCACAAAAACAAAATGTTTTTGCGGCTGTTCTACTAAATTCGGGCAAAAAGCCAATAGTGCAACTTGTCCCGTATGTTTGGGGCTCCCGGGAAGTCTTCCGGCGCTTAATGAATACGCCCTCAAACTGGCGGTTAAAGCGGCTATAGCGTTACACTGCTGTATTGCGGATGTTATAAAATTTGACCGCAAACATTATTTCTACCCTGATCTTCCCAAAAATTTTCAGATTTCCCAATATGACCTTCCTATAGGAAGCAACGGCTCACTTACTATCGAGAGTGAAAATAAACCAAAAAAAATAAATATAAAACGCGTCCATCTGGAAGAAGACGCCGGGAAACTGGCGCATCAGGAAAAAGGAGAAAGCTTAGTCGACTACAACCGGGCCGGGACCCCGCTGTTAGAAATAGTTTCCCAGCCGGATATATCTTCTCCTCAAGAAGCATATATATATTTGACTTTTTTAAAAAGCATATTGGAGTATTTAGAAGTCTCCGACTGCAATATGGAAGAAGGCTCCCTGCGCTGCGATGCCAACATATCCGTCAAACCTATTCAGAGCCCAACGCTGGGAGAAAAGGTCGAACTAAAAAACATGAATTCATTTAAAGGGATAAAACAGGCCTTGGAATTTGAATTCTCGCGCCAAAGCCAATTACTGGCACAGAAAGAAAAAATTATTCAAGAAACCCGGCTTTGGGACACGGTCAAATGCAAAACTGTTTCTATGCGCAGTAAAGAAGACGCCCATGATTACCGCTACTTTTTTGAACCGGACCTGGCGCCTTTTGTATTGGATAAAAGTTATCTTCAACAGATAACGCAGTCTCTGCCGGAACTGCCCAAAGAGCGCAGCGAGCGTTTCGTGAAAACATATAACATTCCTTCGTATGACGCCAATGTGCTGACTTCCGATAAATATCTGGCCGAATATTTTGAGGAATGCGTAAGATTATATCCGAACCCAAAAATAATCAGCAACTGGATAATGACGGAACTTTTGTCCCATTTAAATACCCGCGGCATCACTATTCGACAACTTGCTCTCCAACCTAAGAATTTTGTCGCCATCTTCCCAATGATGGATAAAGGCGCCATCAGCGGCAAGATAGCCAAAGAAATCCTGCCTCAGCTGTTAGACGGGAAAAACGAGGCGGAAAATATCGTTAAAGAAAAGGGGATGCAGCAAATAAGCAGTACTGACACCCTGGAACAGATTGCGCGGGAAGTCATTCAGGAAAATCCTCAGCCTGTTACGGATTATTATCAGGGCAAGGAAAAGGCCTGCATGTTTCTGGTAGGCCAGATCATGCGGAAAAGCCGGGGAAAAGCTAATCCGCAAATCGTCAATGAAATATTAAAGAAAACGTTAGAAAGGAGCGGCGGCGATGCGTAAGGTTCTCATCTTTTGTTTGTTGGCGTTAGGAATAGTTTTGATTTTTAATTCTCAAGCGGTAATCAGCGAAGAAAAACACAGTTCTCCTCCTGCCGGAGTAACAGCAGAAGTTAAAACAGAAAAACAGGAAGGCGCTGCTTCAGAAGACGATTTTTATGAAGAGATAGAACTTTTTACCGACGCTCTTACTTTAATTCGTTCTGAATATGTGGAAGACGCCAAATACAAAGACCTGATTTATGGCGCGCTCAAAGGCATGCTCGTTTCTTTGGACCCTTACAGCCAGTTTTTAGACCCTGATGATTATAAAGAAGTAAAGGTGGAGACCGAAGGCGAATTTGGCGGCCTGGGCATCCAGATAGCTATTAAAGATGGCCTTTTGACCGTTATTAGTCCTATTGACGATACGCCGGCCTTCCGCGCCGGACTTAAGGCCGGCGACAGAATAGTAAAGATTGAAGGAGAACTCACCAGAGACATTACTTTAATAGATGCAGTCAAGAAACTGCGCGGAACCCCCGGAACTAAAGTTTCTATTACCATACTGCGTGAAGGCACAGAGAAACTTATGGACTTTACTATCAGCAGAGATATCATTAAGATTAAGAGTATCCGCTATGCTAAACTCTTCGAAGATAAAATCGGGTATATCCGTATATCTGAATTCCAGGAACGCACTCCTCAGCAGTTAGAAGAAGCGCTCAACCAGCTGGAAGAATTAGGTATGGAAGGGTTACTTCTCGATTTAAGAAACAATCCGGGAGGCCTGCTTGACTCCGCGGTCCGGGTAACCGAGAAATTTATTCCGGCCGGGGAAATTATCGTTTCCACTCACGGCCGTTTTACTAAACAGGACATGGTCTTCCGTTCCGCCAAAAAAAGCAAACACCGCACGTATCCTTTGATTGTGCTCATCAGTAAAGGAAGCGCCAGCGGGTCGGAAATCGTTGCCGGGGCAATTCAGGATTATAAAAGAGGCATCCTTTTGGGCACCCAATCATTTGGAAAAGGTTCTGTGCAGACAGTCGTGCCCCTGCGGGACGGCTCAGCACTGCGCCTGACCACCAGTAAATACTTTACGCCCAGCGGACGCTGTATTCACGGAAAAGGCATTACACCGGATGTCGTAGTAGAGTTTGAAGAGAAAGAGGCAGTAAAAGAAGAAAAGGACGCAAAGGCGGAAGGCATCTTTGAACAGATAGAAAAGAAGCAAGAAGTTAAACAGGAAGAAAGTAAAAAAGAAGATAAAAAGGAAGATCTCTCCCAAAAAACAGAAGTAAGCCTCCAGGATTTTATGACTGAATTAGGATATTATGATAACCAACTGGTTCGGGCGTCAGATCTGCTTAAAGGCATTAAATTGTATATCACCCAGGTAGCAGAATCATCAGATAAAGAAAAAATAGAAACAACAAAATAAGGGTTCGCGCCTATAAAATGGAAAATAACAAAAATATCTTTTACATAATAGCAGCGTTAACCTTAATATCCGGCTGTGTGTTGGCTTTGCTTTTTTACCAACGCCCACAAAAAGCCACACACGCCGAGTTAGAAGAATTGGAAGAAAAGGCTTCTGTCCCCAAAGCTGCCGTCCAGATTGCCATTGTTCTTGACGACTGGGGATATAACCTGCAATACCTGAAGTTTCTCGAAGAAACCCATGTGCCTTTAACTATAGCTGTGCTGCCTAATTTAAAACATTCAGCGGAAATAGCTGAACAAGCCCGGAAAATGCACAAAGAAGTGCTCCTGCATCTTCCTTTAGAGCCGGAAAATAAAGAAAAGCTGCGGTTAGAAAAAGACACTATTACTTCCGATATGACCAAAGAAAAAATCATCCAATGTTTTAAAACCGCCCTCCAGTCCGTACCGAATGTTTCCGGGGTGTCAAACCATATGGGTTCCCGGGCAACAAAGGACCCCCGGATAATGTCTATCCTTTTTGCTGAAATAAAAAAAGCAAACCTTTTTTTTCTGGATAATATGGTGACGGAACAATCGGTTTGCGGAGAATTGGCTAAAAAAATGCAAGTAAAGATCGCCGAAAGAGATGTTTTCTTAGATAATTCCAACCAATACGCGGAGATAAAAAAACAGTTGGATAAACTGGTGGATTGTGCCCGTATATCCGGCCGGGCCATAGGCAACGGACACGCCCGGCCGGAAACATTGGCAGTGCTTAAGGAACAAATACCGCTGATGGAAAAAAAAGGCATCAAGTTTATCTTTATTTCGGAAATGGCAAAGTATCGTTAATAGATAATGAAAAAATTATAATTCTTGTTTTTTAATAGTTTACACACCCTGGTAATTTATGGTATTATTATGTTAGTATTAGGCGTCGAAACTTCTTGCGATGAAACAGCTGTCGCTATAGTAAAAAACGGCAGAAAAGTATTTTCTAATATCGTGGCTTCCAGCCTGCATTTGCATAAACAATATGGAGGGGTCGTCCCGGAAATAGCTACCCGGCACCATGTAGAACTGATAAACTTTGTCCTGGATAAAGCTATAAAAAAAGCAAGAATAAATTTGCCGGACATTGATTTAATCGCTTGCGTATACGGCCCCGGGTTAGCCGGCGCCTTACTCGTAGGGAATTCTTTAGCGAAGGCATTGAGTTTTTCTCTTAACGTGCCTTTTATAGGTATAAATCATATTCAGGCGCATTTATATGCCGCGCTGATGAAAGAAGAACCGCCGGAATTTCCTTTTGTCGGACTGGTAGTTTCTGGAGGGCACACAAATCTTTTCTACGTCAAAAACTACTTGAATTGGAAAATAATCGGAGCTACCCGGGATGACGCGGCCGGAGAGACGTTCGATAAGGTTGCCAAAATTTTAAAATTAGAATATCCCGGCGGGCCGGTAATAGAACAACAAGCAAAAGAAGGCGACCCGCATAAAATAAGATTCCCTCGTTCTTATTTGGAAGAAAAAAGTCTAGATTTTAGTTTCAGCGGGTTAAAAACAGCCGTGTTTTACTATATTAGCGGAAAAAAAACGAATGCGCGTTTGTCGTCTTCCGCGATTCCTGAAGATGTTCGATTAAACGATGTAGCAGCCGGCTTTCAGGAAGCTGTCGTAGATATTCTTGTGGAAAAAGCATATAACGCCTGTATTTTAAAAAAAGTAAAACATCTGGTAGCCGGCGGAGGCGTAGTCAGAAACCATAAACTCAGAAGATCTTTAACTAACCGTCTTAAAGGCGCCGGCATAAAAGTACATTTCCCGCATCAGGATTTATGCCAGGATAATGCCGCTATGGTTGCCGGCTTGGGATATCAGCTTTATAAAAAAGGCATCCGCTCACAATTAAGTTTGGAGATTCAACCTAATCTTTTATAAAGGGAAAAGATATGTTTAACTCCTTACAAGTTATTATTCGTTTATCATTAGCTTTCATAATAGGCGGTTTGATTGGATTCGAAAGAGAATTACACGGCCGGGCCGCCGGATTAAGAACGCATATCTTAGTATGTTTGGGGTCTACCTTAATTATGCTTACATCTATACATGTCTTTCAAATGTATGAAAAGGCAGCGCAAACAGACCCTTCACGAATTGCCGCGGGGATAGTGACGGGAATCGGATTTCTCGGCGCCGGAACAATCTTAAGATTTAAAGCTTCCGTCCGCGGATTGACCACAGCCGCCAGCCTCTGGGCAACGGCAGGCATTGGCATGGCTATCGGCAGTGGATTCTACTCGGGGGCTTACGCTGCTTCCGCGATAGTCCTGTTTACCTTGTTTTTTTTGACCAAATTAGAAAAAGCATTCGTGCGTAAAGACTGGTACAAGGTTCTTTTAGTGCAAACAAGAGGACACGCCCGGCAAATGCGCGATATCCGCGCTGTTCTCTCTGAATATAAAGCGGAAATTAAGGATTTGGAAATCAACAAAAAAGCAAACAGCAAAGATGTAATCGTGGAATTGACTCTTAAGCTGCTTACAGACAGACAAGACGACCAAATCATTACCGACATAATGCGCATTGAAGGAGTAGAAAGTTCGGGTTGGCAGGAAACTTAATCTGAAACCTTTAAAGGAGGTGGGGCATAATGGTATTTAGAAATAGAAAAAAAACAGCCGAAATAACACTACCCAAAACTGAAGAAAAGATTCTTGAGGTAGATGCCAGTATGCAAGGCAGTTTGGTATTCCGGGACCCGGTTAACCTGCGCATTAACGGAAAGTTTGAAGGAACATTAAATACAAAAGGCAGTCTGATTATAGGAGAGAATGCCAAAGTTAAAGCTGATATTATAGGTGAAAATATAATTGTGTCCGGAAAAGTAACAGGTAACGTAATCGCCTCAAACACTCTTACGCTGACCCGCGCCGCGTATTTAGCCGGAGATATCCGCACAACGCGTCTAACTATAGAAGATGGCGCTATCCTGCAAGGCAAGTGCCAAATGAGTCAGATTAATCTTAAAGAAAAGGAAATATCCCGCACCATAGAAGAAGAAACCCGCATGACCGTGGAAGAATTAGCTAAATATTTAGAAGTAGATACAGACTCAGTAATAGATTGGGCAAAAAAAGGAAGAATCCCGGCGCAAAGAGAAGGGAACCTTTGGAATTTCGACCGCAACAGGATAGATGCCTGGATTGCCAGTGAAAAGATAGATAAAAAACAAGAAAAATGACAGAAAAATTACTAAATTTGGACGAGGTATGCGCGTACCTCAATATTTCGGAAAAAGAACTGCGGCTGCTTGTTGAAAAAGGGAAAATCCCGGCTTACCGCCTGGGCGGGACTATCTTGAGATTCAAAAAAGAACAAATTGATGAAATAAAAAAACAAGGAGTCCCGCAGCTTACCGAAACAGAAAAAAAAGCAGAAGTATCGGCCGCGGCAGGATATTCCCGCGGAGAAAGAATTAAAGACTTCTTCTATTATAATGATTTTTATATTTTCGCTTTCATAATAATAGGCATTTTAGTCAGCATCATTTTATTTTAATATCACTAAAAACATATATTCGGAAATTTGTATTTTTAGTATCGCAGGAGGTTAAACTATGTGGGAAATTATTCAAAAAGGCGGACCGTTAATGTATCCCATTATCTTATGTTCTATTATCGCATTAGCCGTTATCATCGAGAGATTTTACCATCTTTATCACGCTCAAATTGACATCACTAAATTCATGGACAACATTTCTAATATTTTAAAACGCAACCGTATTATGGAAGCCATTGATTTATGTGAACAAACCCCCGGACCTATCGCCCATATTTCCAAGTCGGCTATTCTTAAACACGACCGCTCACGGCAGGAAATAAAAGAAGCCATGGAAGATGCCGGAATTTACGAAGTCCCGCGTTTAGAAAAAAACCTGGGCGCGCTATCCACCATTGCCCATATTGCTCCGCTTTTAGGACTTCTGGGCACAGTTACCGGAATGGTCCGGGCATTTCAAGTCATCCAGGAAAAAGCCGGTGTTTCTCAGCCGGTAAGCCCGGGAGATTTAGCCGGAGGTATTTGGGAAGCTTTACTCACTACCGTAGCCGGATTGATGGTAGCTATCCCCACTTTGGTCGCGTATAACTATCTGGTAAGCCGCGTAAAAGGTTTTATAGTTGAAATGGAAAGTTCCGGGACAGAATTAGTGAACCTTCTTACGCAAAAAAAAGAGCAATATTAAAAATGAAATTTAAAAGATACGCAGACTATCAAAAAGACTGGCTGGATATAGCGCCTTTAATTGATGTTGTATTTTTGCTGCTTATATTTTTCATGCTTACATCCAGTTTCATTTCTCAACCGGGAATTAAAATAAATCTGCCTAAGGCTCTCACCAGTAAAGCAATTCAAGAGGACAACTTAGTAATTGCGATCAGCGCGCAAGATTCAATTCTTATACAAAATCAAGCCGTTTCATTAGAACAATTAAAATCACAATTACAAAAAGCCGCGAAACAAAACAGGCCTTTATTAATAAAAGCTGATTGTAAAGCTTCTATGGGCAAAACAGTTCAAGTATGGGATATGTGCCGTCAAATAGGACTGAATCAAGTTAACATCGCTACAAATCAAATTGTACAATAATGGGCATCAATCGCCAATTACAAACCTGTTTATTATTTTCTATAGCCGGGCATTTGGTATGTTTTTGCTCTGTCTATATTTTTTTCCCCCATATAGGGTTTAAAGATTGTTCTTATTCTACAGTAAATTTTTTAGGAACAATATTGAACGCTCCTTTCGCGCCCGAACAACAATCAGCAGACCCGGCTTTACCGCTGCTAAAAACTAAACAGGTACTGGCACAAAATAGAAACAGTAAAATAGAATCCTTTACTAAAAAACTTGATAAAAAATGCGTTGTTTCGCTGCCCGAATTTAATTCCTGCGCCCCTCTGTTTTTACAGAGGGAACGAACGGTAATAAATCCGGGAAGTATTATTGGAACCATAGGAAACGACTCCCGCGGCGAGGATTCGTTAAAAAAACTGTCCCTGGATACAGAAAACTTACCCGAACTTTTACAAAGAGAAATAATTTTCCAGCCGCCGTTTCCTAAGTATTACGAATTAACTGAACCTAAACCAACCCGAAGTTACGCGATTTTTAAAATCTTCATATCCGCTGCCGGAACAATTGACGAAATTACTAACGTTAAACTCAGCGGTAATCCGGAAATGGATATGACACTGGCAAGATATATAAAGAAATGGCGGTTTGCGCCGGCATTTGGACCAGATGGACAATGGCAAACCGTAAAAATTAATCTTCATACAGGGGTAAGCGCTATAACGACCTGCGAAAATAAAAATGATAAAAGTTGCTTTTGAAACAGCCATATTTATTTACCTGCTGATTACCGTATTCGGATTACTTTCCGTCTGGGTTTTACGCGCCAAAATACGAATGTCTACACAGAATGTTATACAAATGGAATCCGTATGGCAGTGTTCTATTTGCACCTGCATTTATGTTGACAGCCGGAATAAAAAGCTGTCTCTTTGTCCCAGATGCAAAAGCTATAATGAAAGGCCGGTAATGCTGTCTCGTGAGAAAACAATTTTTTGAATAACCTAAAGGAGGTGCGGATTGATTACGGAGTTAGGAATAGTCGCTGGAGATATATGGCATTATTTAGACGGACATGGGCAAAGCACTCTCTCAGCTTTGACTTCCGGATTAGACAAACCAAAAGACACCATTTTAATGAGTTTGGGGTGGCTGGCCCGGGAAGGACATGTCCGGTTAGAAAAAGAGGGAGAAGAATATACCATAGAATTACGCAAATAACGCCGGAAGAGATAAATTGTTCCAATAAAACAGCGTTTATTTTATTCATAGGGAAAGAAACATATATGGAAGAAGAAAAAATCCCTATAGAGGCTCCCTTAAAAGTAGTTGATTACCGCACTCTCAGCAAGGCTTTTGGCTGGTGGGCAGCCGCTGTATTAGTTGATTCCTGGGGCAGAAAACAAATCTGTTTATATCTATGGCAGAGAAAAAAAGATGGGTGGAAACGCAAACAAAAGTTTACTATCCATGACGCGGAAAAATGGGCACAAATATCCAGCGCGGTAGAAGAGTTGGTTTTAAAGATGAAAAATTCTGCCGGTTAATCACCCCGTTATTAATAAAAGGGCGGGTTTAGAACCCGCCCCTGCGGATGTGGATGGATCAATCACGGAGTAAGGAGAATCTATGAATCTGGTTGGTGTATTGGAAAATAGCGCCAAAAGATTCCCCTGGAAAAAATGTTTAGTTTCAGAGCAGGGATGTTTCAGCTACCGCGTCATCAATAAAAAGGCAAATACCTTAGCATCCGGACTAAAAGAAAAACTGGGGATTAGGAAAGGCGATTCCGTAGCTATTCTGTTAAATAACTGCCCAGAATACATTATAACTCTTTTCGCTATTCTCAAAGCCGGCGCAATCTGCGTCCCTTTAAACACATTTCTTAGTCTGGAAGAGTTAAAATACATCTTGAAAGATTGCCGCGCCAAACTTCTCATCAGTTCTTCGGATTTTTTTTCTGTGCTTCATAAAATACAGCAAGAAAAACAAGGAGAACTCAACAGCCTGAAAAACATTATACTACAAGATCAAAATGAAAAAGGATTCATTTACTGGAATACCTTTGTTTATGGTGAGCCTCATAAAAACCTGGCTCTAAATATAGAACCCCAGGATACAGCATTCCTGATTTATACCTCGGGCACCACGGGATTTCCTAAAGGCGTAATGCTTTCTCATCATAACCTTTGCGCTAATATAATTTCTTCTGTTCAAGCGCTTCGAGTTACCGCGCGGGACAGACTCCTGCTTATCCTGCCGATGTTCCATTCTTTTACTCTGACTGTCTGTATTTTAATCCCCATATTTACGGGAGCAAAAATCATCTTAATTAAGTCGCTAAAACCATTTCAGAAGGTATTGCGCAGTATATTATTAAACCGCGTAACCATCATTGTAGGAATCCCGCAGTTGTTTGATATTTTCAAAAATCTCAATCTTCCCGTATTTTTGCGTAAATTTTTACGAGTCAAGATCTGCATTTCCGGAGCCGCGCCTTTAAGCGTGGAGACTTTAAAAATATTTCAAGATAAATTTAAAAGAATCTCGCTGTTAGAAGGATACGGATTGACAGAAGCTTCTCCCGTGGTTTCTATC
>JAZDEE010000199.1:0-12795 GCA_043809065.1 Candidatus Omnitrophota bacterium
TATTGACCGCGATGCCGTCAAAGTTAGTCAGATTATCCTTTAATAAAGGAATCTGGCCGCTGTCCAGCTCGCCATGGCCTAAAAACACCGGATGGGCCGGGTCAATCTGTTTGTATACTCCGGCCAGTGTATTCATAAAGGCATAATAGGCGTCCGCGGATAGATTGATTGTGTTCCATTCTCCGTTGGTGAAATAAAACATGCCCGCGTCTTTCACATAATATTCATTCTCATTGCCCAACTGCACACCGGCTGCCGCCGGGCCTAAGTCTTTTACCCATTGAGCGAAATCCTGAACCAGTTTGGTCACTTTGCCTACATTCTCTTCAGTGGGATTGTTTAATAAAAACTCTGTTTCGGAGCTGGCATACAACCCGGCAAAATGTAATATGTATGTCCTGATATCATAATAGATATATAATTCCTGAATGAACTGGGCTAAATCCTGGGCATCAGAAGCGGTAAGATTATCCGGAGGCAGATAAATCTTGATGCAGTTATGGCCATTGCCGGCCAGCTCATCGGCAACTAACGCGACCGGCGCGACCAACGGCAAAAAATTGTCATAATAAAGGGCAACCTGATTTTCCCCCGTGTATTGAGCCGCGCCGCCTAATAATAAAAACGGCTGGATATTCCCCTGCTGGTCGTAATCACAGAAAATATAGCCTTCATTTGTCTCAACTAAAGCAATCTTAGCGAATCCCCCTGTCTCCCCCATAAACTCCGCCAGTCTCTTTTCAATCCCGGCGACTACGGCATCATCGAGTTCCGCGGAGGCATCACTGTCTATATTTGAAGAACCATTCGTTGTCTCAGATGAACTCCCATTCAAAATACCGTTGATTGTGTCTTTAATATCCTTCATCACGCTTTCCAGGACCGCGACTCTTGATTCCAAGCCAGCCAGCCGCTGTTCTAACGAAGTATCTGCCGAGATAGAAGTATCGCCGCTGTATGTTACGCCGTATACCTCTTTTTCCAATTCATCCACGCGCGTCTCTAACTTGCTAAGCCTTTCTTCCAGCGCTGTTAAATCCTCCCCTGTTGTATCTCCGGATAAATCATAAGAACTGCTGAGATCAGCAGTAGTATCAGCGGAAGCACTATCAGATAAATAAGAAGCGCCGTCAACCGCGGTAAGAGATTCCTCCGCGATTTTCCCTATATTATTAATCCGGTCCTCAAGGTCCATTAAAGAATTATAACATACCCCGTCGGAACAGTAGGAAGAGCCTTGCTCCGTCGCTGACTGTGCCGTACCGGTTGTTTCCTCAGTCTGAACACCAGCAGCCTGCTGAGGTGAATTTTGGTTTTGAACAGACGCGGCACTGCTGCCATAATTAAACCCATAGGAAATAGATGTGCTGGAATTAGCCGGCGCTTTTCCAGGATAACACACCCCGCCGGAACAATAATAGCCTTCCGGCTCCGCGCCGGTTTCCGCTTCCTGGTCACCAGAACCCTGCGCTCCGGATACGCTTCCCGCTGAACTCGTCTGTTTACTAGACGTTGACTCAGAAACAGATGCCACCTCCGCGCTCCCTGCCTGCGCCGCGTTCGTTTCCTGCTGTATATCACTCAAAAGCCGTTTAACATTATCTATCGCCCCTATGGCATCCTGGTGCCGTGTATAGGTATCTTCTTCCGCCGTGCTCGTTTGTTCAGCAGGCGCTGCTTCGGAGACGGATTCCGTATCCGCCGGTGCTGTTTCCGTTTGTCCGGCCGCGGCCAGATTTTCTTCCGCGGCGGCTAAAAGCTGTTTTAATAATTCTTCCTGTAATTTTGCCTCTTCTAACTGGGACTTCTCCCGCGCGTTCTCATTAGGAAGTATCTGTTCCTCCATTGGCACAGAACCGGTTATTTCGCCAGGCTCCACGGGGTCACTATTATAACGGACACCGCTGCTGCCGCTCACGGAATAACTGGCCGAGGCAATAGGAGAGGCTAATATCGGACTGTCCGCGCTGTTGTTACTCACCGCGGAAACTAATTCGGCGTTTTCCAGGGGAACAAATTCTCTCACCCCTTTTTCTTCGTTTTCTACAGGTTTAATTATAATAGGCAATTCTTTTTCCGGGATAGAACGGGTATCCAACGTATTGACAAATACCCGGTTAAACTCATCCGCCAGACCACGGCCTAAGAAACTCAACCCGGAAAACAAAGCGGCCCGCACATCTGTATTGATCAGAAGTAAAAGAAACAAGACTAACAATAAGCTTACGCCTGTTTTTGTTCTTAACCTTTTCATTTTAGTGTCTTCCTTATTGACGCATACCCCAAAAAATCTGGGTGAAGTAATAGTTACCCGTAGAACTTCTGGCCACTCCGATTCCAGTTATTGGTACTGCACCTGCTCCAACCACCTGCCAATTGGTAGCTGCTTGCCCATAATCACTTCTCTCCAGCCACCTTTTAAACACCTTTTCGGCAAGGTCGTTAGAATATTTATATGGCCCGGCAACTACTTCAGCATAGTAATGGCCGGGTATTATTCCGTTTATTTGGTTAAATCTTTCTTGGATACCATCATTATTGCAGGGTTGATTTTTTTTGGCGGCCATATCCTGACTATGAGTAACCGCAAGCTCAGTTAACAGCAAGTTTTTTTGATAACCAAGATACTTATTAGAAACTAAGTTAAAAAGTTCCTGCGCTATTTCTTCTACACTTTTCTCCTTCACAGGAGAGGTAGCAGCTGTGCTGCTACCGGCAGCGCTTTCTCCTGCGCCGCCAGCAGCGAGACCGCTGGATATATCGCTGCTGCTGTCATCGCTATTGCTTGTTGTCCCCAGCATAGCGCTAAAGTCAATTGTCTTATCTGCTTCCGCGATAGAAGCCGGAGTTTCCTGCCCGGCGCCGATAGAATTCGCGGAAACAACTGGGTCCTCAAAGAAAATCTGGGTAAAGTAATACTCCCCCTGGGAACTGCAGGCAATGCCAATACCCGTAAGAGTAAATTTGCCGTTTTCTATATTGTCCCGGTGGCCGGGACTATTCAGCCATACGGCCACGGCATTCGCGGCAATATCATCCCAGGCAGCATAGGAATTTTCCGCTATAAGCCCTCCGTAACCACCCAGTGTATTTCTGATGATCCGGGATCGTTCCGCGAACCCGTCATGATTCGGTCCCTTGCTGGCCTGGGCCATATACTGGCTATGGGCAGCAGCCAGATCCGTCAGGGTAGAATTTGCTTTAAGGACCGGCAGTCCTTTAGAAACGCGGTGCTGATTAATTAACCGGAGGATTTCCTGCTCTACCTGGGAATAAGATTGCGTTGTCTGCGTCTGGGTTGATGTTTGAGACTGGGGCACAGACGCTGCAGGATAACATACCCCGTCCTCGCAATACATAGTATCCTGGGTCTCTGTTGTTTGAGGCTGGGAATCAGCCGCCGCGGGGTAACACACCCCATCCTCACAATACATATCATCCTGGGTTTCTTCCGGCTGCGCAGCAGCAACGGCTGAGCCGCTGCCCGGGTAAACGCTGAATATATCGCCGGAACTATTCTTCTTTGTTTTTCCCAGCAAAGCGCCAAAGTCAATCACCTCATCCGCGCCTGAGTTCGCGCTATAAGACGAAGCTGCCTGCCAAGAGGAAACCTGCTCCAGCTCAGAGCCGTAAGCAGGAATTGATTCCCACCCGTCTCCTATTTCCTGACTGTCTTCGGGTTCCGCTGTTCCTGAATCATTAGCGGAAACTCCTTCCCCAGCGTCTCCGTTCGCCTGACTACCGGCGGCGTTTCCGCCATTTGCCTCACCCAAATCATATTCGTAACTGGTAAAAGTCTGGTCTTTCGTCTCTAATATCTGTTCTGTAGAAAGGTCTCCTTTGAGATAACGATCAAAAAAAGCTATTGTGTATCGCAATACTGCCTGGGCCCCGGGCTTAGAACTGCCCAAGTCTGAAAAATCCATATGACTAAGCCCCTCCACCGTGGCCACGTATTTAGGAGGATTAAGACTCTCGTAGATACTTCCGTTGCCGTGAGACTTCATAAAACTATTTGCTCCAAAGAAACACATCATTGGGACATGAATACTGCTAAACACGGCCGCAATAGAAGCAGGATCAAACAATACCCCGGCTTTGACCCGCGAGTCGGCCAAGGATTCCTGGCCGGGAGGAGTCCCTCCGCAGACAAGCTCAGAGGTCCACCCGCCCAGCGAATGTCCCATCATCCCTATCGCGTTTTCATCTATCATTCCGTAAAAGAGCGAGCCTGAAGTATTATTTAACCGCAACATCTCGGTAATAATGGCCTGAACGTCCAGCGGCCGGTCATTAAACCCTTTTGTCAGCGGCGAGGCATCTTTAGTTCCCCGGTAATAGACAGAATCCTCATGAGTAGTAGCACAGACAATATACCCCTTACTGGCTAATCCACTGGTAATAAATCGGGATTGCGTGGCATTCCCCAGCAGCATACCATGAGAAAAAACAACCAAAGGATAGGGAGCGCCCGCGGCAGCAACAGCATTGCCGCTGGAAGGATACCAAATAGTGATCACTAAATCTTTCTTTGTTCCATCGGCTAACGTATAAGTAGTATTACAGGTAGTCATTGTCACGCTCAAAGCCGCTCCATTTCCGGCTGTGGTCGTATTGCCGCTCCCGCTGCCTGACAAACCGCTAAAGCTGCCTAGTAATTTGCTAAGTATGCCTCCGCCGCTTCCGCTGCCTACCAAGCCGCTCAACCCGCTGAGCGAATTACCGGTTGTGCTTGTCGTTTGCGTCCCCGATTGAGTAGCAGCGCTTGTCGTTTGCGCGCTCGATTGAGTAGTAGTTGTTGCTGTAGTTGTCTTTTGCGCGCTGGTCTGCCCGGACGTTGTGGTTGAAGAGGAGGCTAATAATTTTGCTATCGCGTCCAAATCATCCCCTACAACACACTTACCATTGATTACAGTCACCGGGCAGCCGGTCTGGCCGCTTTTGGCGATCATTTCCTGCCCGGCGGCCAGGTCATTGATAACATCTTTTTCTGTATAGGGCACATTATTTTCTTTTAAGAATTGTTTCACCCTGTCACAATGCACGCAGCCCGGCGCTGTATAAACTGTTACCCCGCTATTATTGGCAGTGGACACACTGCCGGTTACAGCGCTGCTGCCAGCGACAAGCTGCTGCTGATATTGCTGGTAACTATCTCCTCCTACCGCGCCGGCCAACGCGTTGCAAACCGCGCAATCGGACTCGGTTAGTTCTGTGCTGGTCCCGCCCATTGATTTATACAGATCATCAACCGCCTTACCAATTTTATAGGACAGGGTGCCTTCCTGCGACGTCCCGCTGATATACATCTGCCGAAAGGGACAAGTCTCCGCTTTTTTCATCAACGCGGCCTGAGAATCACCTTCTTTGTAAAGATCCATTGACTCCTGCAATCCGGCAAGAGTGCTGCCCATGCTGTTACTGCTGCTGCTGCTTGTCGCGTAGGAAAACCCGGGATAAGAAAAAATACTCCCTCCTATGAACACCACTAATAATATTAAAAGAGTCCAGGATTCTCTCTTTCGCGCCCTGCCCTTACCCATCGCCCTCATCTCCTTTAGTTGCCTCTTTACACTGAAAACAATAACCATAAAAAATACCAAGCCTAAATACGCATAAGCTTGGTTTTTCCGGCTATTGTTCCATTTTTACCGCCTCTTGTGATTTCATATTATGTTTATATTATAAAGTAAGCCATATCTTATGGCCGAAAGCAAGCCCTGCGAACCAGATTTTTGGTCTCTTAACATAACGATAACTTATTGATTAGCAATTGGTTACATAGCACTTTTCGACGTTATTTAAAAAATTTGAAGTTGTAGAGACGCAAAATTTTGCGTCTCTACGGGTACCCCTTCGTTCTTTACGCCTCGTAGGGGCAGGTTCTAAACCTGCCCTTAACCCCACCCCCGCTTTGTTTTGCCCCGGGTTCATAAATCGTTATGTTATAAAGGGCGGGTTTAGAACCCGCCCTTACGAGGATATTCTATGTGATTGGGTATTCGTCCAGACAATTAAATAGAATCGTCCCCTTTTACATTTTGCTCCCCGGTTACCACAAACCGCACCGGCAAAGAAGACTTCGCTATTACTACGGCATCATAAGAATATGACAAAACGGCTGCCGTGTTTCCTTTGCGGGGTAGTTTCGTTATTTGAACTGATACGACAATCTCCACTTCGGTTTGGACAATTTTCGTTATTCTTATACTTCTGCTCCCCGGATAAGGGGCAACCACGGAAACATACAACGCCATCTCGGTTTCAAAATCAACAGCCGGCGGTCCGTCGTATATCTTTTCTCCATTACCGTCAAACCCTCTCGCCCATAATGGCGTCCATTCTGCTTCTGTTTTTATGACTATATTTTTCCCCCAGTATTCCCCGCTGCAGCTGGTTTCTCCCTGCCAGTGGCGCAATATGTTTAGCGGTTGATCCAAGTTTCCTACAGGCTTACGGACAATCACCAGCGTTTGAGCGCTGCCGGTTTTTCCTTCTCCATCAGTTACAGTCAACACCGCGTTATACCGGTTGACAGAACCGCCATAAACATAAAGCCCTTCGTTACGGGAATCGTATTCAGAACAATATTCATACACATGCGTCGGATTAGCCTCATCCGAAGTCGTGCCATCACCAAAATCCCAGTGATAGGTTAACGCTCCACCATCCGGATCATACGAACCCGCGCTGCTCAATCGCACAGTCAATGGCGTCGGGCCAACATTAGGCGCGGCCGATGCCCGCGCTTTCGGAGACAAATTATGAGACACGGACTTGCGGACAACTACTAAGACTACAACGCTGTCCACAGCGCCCATCTCATCCGTAACACTTAATCTCACGTTATAATTCTTAACAAAATAAGACCCCGCGGCAAAGGTGTGCTCCGGATTAGCTTCTTCCGAACTTTCGCCGTCGCCAAAATCCCAGTGATAGGTCAATGCTCCACCTTCCGGGTCGGAAGACCCCGCGCTGCTGAACTGGACCGTCAGCGGTGCCGGACCAACACTAGGTACAGCCGACACCCACGCTTTCGGCGGGCGATTTGACGTATTCACCTTTATCTGCACCGTATCCTCTTTTTGGTTACCCTCATCATCCGTTACCACCAGCTTTACATTATAATCCCCGGCTTCGGTATACGTATGCGCGGGATTCGCTTCTTCTGATGTTGTCCCATCCCCAAAATCCCAGGCATAACTTAATTCTCCCCCATCCGGGTCAGCTGAACCTATACTGCTAAAGTATACCTGTAACGGCGCTATGCCTATTTTGGGAACAGCTCCGGCATGCGCTACCGGCAACAAATCATCCGGCACAGGTTTGCGGACAACGACTATCACTACAGCATTGTCTACAGTTCCCGTCTCATCCGTAACGCTCAGTCTTACGTTATAATTCTCCGCAGCAAGAGACCCCGCGGCAAAAGTATGCACAGGGTTGGCTTCTTCCGAACTTTCTCCGTCGCCAAAATCCCAGTAATACGTTAACGCTCCTCCGTCCGGATCATACGAATCCACGCTATTAAACTGAACTGTTAACGGAGCCGGGCCGACATTAGGCGCGGCCGATGCCCGCGCTCTCGGCGGCCGAGTCAGAACCTCTCCAGGCTTACGGACAATCACCAGCGTTTGAGCGCTGCCGGTTTTCCCTTCTACGTCAGTTACAGTCAATACCGTGGTATACCGGTTGACAGAACCACCATCAACATAAAGCCCTTCGTTGCGGGAATCGTACTCAGACTTATATTCATACACATGCGTCGGATTGGCTTCTTCAGAAGCCGCGCCATCACCAAAATCCCAGTGATACGTCAGCGCTTCCCCATCCGGATCATACGAACCCGCACTGCTGAACTGCACTGTTAAAGGAGACGAACCAACATTAGGCGCAGCCGATGCCTGGGCTATCGGCGGATAAGACTGCTCTTCAGGCTGAGGGTATACTTCGATCGTTACTTCGGCGCTGCATTGGGCTCCCTCATCATCAGTTACAGTCAAGACTGCTCTATAATTGTGCGGGGCAGGAACTTCGTCCTGGTACGCACGCATAATGTCCAAATCATACTTATGCGCCGGATTGGCTTCTTCCGACGTCGTCCCATCGCCAAAATCCCAGTGATATGTCAGCGCTCCCCCATCCGGGTCATACGAACCCTCACTGCTGAACTGCACTGTTAAAGGAGATGAACCCTTATTCGGCGACGCTGCTGAGCGCGCTATCGGGTCTTGAGGCAGCAAATCCTGCTTAAAAGTAAAGTAACCCGCTCCATCATTAAGATAAGAATCTATTCCCCTGAATTTTATCGCGAGAATATCCAGGTCATTATCACCGTCTATATCTTTTAGTTCTATATCATAAAAATAATGACGATAACCAACAGCGTCATCAGACAATCGCTTCGCGGTTTCATTATTAAACTTACCGGCGCCGTCATTTATCCAAATCTTAATAATAGTGGGATTACTGAGTTTGGTAGAAGTCGTGCTTACAATAAGTTGAGATGATACGAGGTAATCTGTTTCGAGTCCAATAATGTCTAAGTCTCCATCGCCATCTACATCCCCAAGTTCTACAGAAGTAGTGGTAAGACTCCTAACCAATCGCGCCGCTGCTTCATCCGTAAATTTACCGGCGCCGTCATTTATCCAAATCTTAATATTATTAGGAGGATTCTTGGGAGGCATCATTCCCCTAATAATTCGATATTCTCTGACTCCAATAATATCCAGGTCACCATCGCTGTCTATATCTTTCAGGTCTATATCATGAGCATAACTAACAGCGGCATCAGACAATCGCTCCGCAGTTTCATCCTTAAACTTACCGGAGCCGTCATTTATAAGAATTCTGATAGGGCCATCTGAACTCTGAATGCAATACACCACATCCACATTACCATCTTTGTCTAAATCGCCCATCTTTATCTGAGCATCCCCGCCCGCAGCAACTACAATTCCCGGGTTTAGCACCAAAACTAACAGCAGCACACTCACTAACATCCATATTTTCTTCATCTTCGGTCCCCTTTCATAAAAAAAACCAAACACCCGTAGAGACGCAAAATTTTGCGTCTCTATAAGTCTGGTTTTTTAATCCAATCTATACATTTCGCCGCCTCGTTTGCTTCCCCCATTAAATAAGTAAGCCATACGGAATAGGCAAAAGCAAGTCCGGGAAGCTAACTTTTTTTTGTTTAACAACGGCTATAACATATTTATTTTGGAATAGTTGTAGAGACGCAAAATTTTGCGTTTCTACGGGTAGATATTTTTTTCAACCTTTTTGATGTTCTTTAGAAAATATTGTAGAGACGCAAACTTTTGCGTCTCTACGGGTACCATTTCGTTCTTTACGCGTCGTAGGGGCAGGTTCTAAACCTGCCCTTAATAAAATGACGGTTTACGAACCCGGGCAAAAACAAAGCGGGACAGGTTTAAGGGCAAGGTTATCGAGGGCGGGGTTAAAAAGGGCGGGTTTAGAACCCGCCCCTACGAGGATTATTCTATGTGATTGGTATTCGTATAGACAATTAAATAGAACCGTCCCCTGTTTGATGTTCTTGAAAAAATTGTAGAGACACAAAATTTTGCGTCTCTACGGGTAGATCTTTTTTAACCTTTTTACCGGGTTAAAAAAGATGGCAGGCAACGGTATGGTGAACGCTGACTTCTTTTAACGGAGGTTCGCAAGCGGCGCAAATATCCTTAGTGTATGGACAGCGCAGTCTAAACCGGCATCCGGAAGGAGGATTAAAGGCGGAAGAAACCTCGCCTTTTAATAATATCTTTCTTTTACTTTCCCGCCTGGGAGACCGAAGCCTGCCGGGCTGCTGAGGATAGGGAAGCGGCACAGCGTCTAAAAGTATCCGGGTATACGGATGCTTAGGTTCCTGAAACAACCGGGCGCTGGCGGCTTTTTCCACAATCTGCCCTAAATACATCACTGCGATTTCATCACTCACTTGTCTGACTACCGTCAGGTCATGGGTGATCAAAAGATAGGTCAGGCTCAGTTTTTCCTGTAAGTCATAAAGCAGATTGATAATCTGCGCCTGCACAGAGACATCCAAAGAAGAGACCGGTTCATCCAGCACCAGAAAGCAAGGATTAAGACTAATCGCCCGGGCAATGCCGATGCGCTGTCTTTGCCCGCCGCTGAATTCATGCGGGTAGCGGTCAAGCGCCTCCGGCCCAAGACCGACCGTCTCTAAAATACTGCCGGCCTTTTCCCGGATTTGCTTTTTGCTAAGCGGGGTAAATACGCGCAACCCTTCTCCGATAATCTGGCGGACCGTAAAACGAGGCTCCAGTGACTCAAAGGGGTCCTGAAAAACAATCTGCATATCCTGCCTTAACCGGCGCATCTGGCGCTGAGAAATCCGGGTAATATTTTGGCCCTTAAAGAAAATATCACCGCTGTCCGGCTCCACAAGACGCAGGATAGCCCGGCCCAGGGTGGTCTTGCCACAGCCGGACTCGCCGACCAGGCCCAGGGTCTTGCCTTTTTCTATTTCCAGGCTTACCCCATCCACAGCCTTGACCCAGCCAACTGTCCGATACAACAGTCCCCGTTTGACCGGATAGTATTTCTTTAATGCGGTTATTTTTAACATAGTCCTTTACTTTTCTCTACGGCGTAGAGCATAGGGCTAAGAGCTTAGGGCTTAGAGTGGGAAACATTTTCAACTCTATTCTCTACGCTCTATGCCCTTTGCCCTTTGCTCTTAGCCCTACGCTCTTTGCGGGACCGTTCGGGGAACGCCCAAATTATTCCCCACAACATACACAGGCTAATCCTCTATCCCTATTCAAGCCGCCGCTCTGCATCATAATATCGAGGCAGGAAAGACCAGGAGGCCGGAAAGTATCGAAAGTATTGTGCGGAATGCAATCGTCTAGATAGTAGCAATAGCCCCAGGAACCTAAGTCTTTCCGCTTGGTCTCACCCGCTGGACAATCGCACGAAGCCATAGAGTTGGAATAATACGTATAACAATAGCCTGCTTGTGTTACCCAGGCAGAACCATTAAAATGTTTGAAAGTATCTTCTGTAGAATTATAGATAAGCTCCCCTTTTTTGGCAGCCGCGGGGTCAGCGGCCTGCGGCTTAAAAATTACCCCTTTCTCTACCCATAACTCACCTTGCGCCAGGTCGCCTACCTTATTTATTCCCGCGGTTCCCGAACCGGAACCAATATCTCCTACCGCATGGCTTTTTTTAGTTTCCAGGTCTCTGTACACCCCATACGGCGATGGATAATATGAAGTTATAGTAATTTCCTCCGCCCAGGCTAAACCCGCGAGTAAAACGCCTATCGCCAACAACGCGAAAATATGGATGTTACGCATATTTTCTCCTTTCTTTACAAGTTATCCGGTAGTAACAAAAATAATTTTTTAATCTGTCCCGTAACCCGATCCCTGGCCCGTTCGGGGAACGGGACCTGCAACATTAAATCAAAATACCCTCCCCCTTGTGGGGAGGGTTAGGGAGGGGGTGTCTGACGAACTTCACCCCTACCTAACCTCCCCCATCGAGGGGGAGGAAATTTAATTTCTACCTCTCCCCCCCTGCCTACCGACCCGCTTCGACTCGCGTTGAGCAAGGCGAGCAGGCAGGCATCAAAGGAGAGGCAAGTATAAATGGACATCATACCTTCCAACAACACACACTATGCTTCTCATCTATCTGTTTAACCTGCGGTAATTCTTCCCGGCAGCGCTTATCCGCCTGAGGACAGCGGGGATGGAAAGGACAACCGGCGGGCTTATCCGCCGGATGCGGCACTGTCCCCGGGATAGCTAAAAGACGTTCCCGAGGATTACGGCGGCCGGGGATAGAATTTAACAGCCCTTGAGTATAAGGATGTTTGGCCTGGTTGAAGATCTCTAAGACACTGGCCTGCTCAACAATCCTTCCCGCGTACATAATGCATACCCGGTCGGCGACTTCAGCGACAATCCCCAAATCATGGGTAATCAATAGAACTGCCATTTGCATCTTTTCTTGCAGCTGCAGGAATAAATCCAATATCTGGGCCTGGATGGTCACATCCAAGGCCGTAGTCGGCTCGTCGGCAATGAGCAGGCCGGGACTCAAGGCCAGGGCCTGAGCAATCATCGCCCTCTGGCGCAGGCCTCCGCTTAAGTTATGCGGATAATCATTATACCTCTCCTCCGGAGAAGGGATTTCCACCTGCTGTAAAAGCTGAATCACCCGCTCCCGAAGATGCCGGCCGCCAACATTCTTTTGATGCGCGCTGATGGTTTCGCCAATCTGGAATCCAATAGTAAAAAGCGGATTTAACGCGCTCATCGGCTCCTGAAAAACCATCCCTATATCCCGCCCGCGGATATCGCGCATCCTGCCTTCCGGCAGAGAGAGCAGATTTTTACCACGAAATTTTATTTCACCCTGAACAATCTTCCCCGCGGGAGGTAAAAGCCGCATAATGGATAAAGCGGTAACTGTTTTGCCGCAGCCGGATTCGCCTACCAAAGCCAGCGTCTCCCCCGGGTAAACAGCAAAAGAAACCCCTTCCGCCGCCCGGGAAACCCCGGCGTCTGTATAAAAATATGTATGCAGGTTGGTTACTGCTAAAAGAGGTTCCATTTTCCCTTTTGTGCAACACTGCCGATAAATCGGCAGACTACTGCTTTGTTGTATTAATTCTATAATTTTAAATCCAAAATTCGAAATACGCCAGCCAGAGGCTGGTCCGCCTCCGGCGGAAAATCCGAAACAATTTTCCAATGACCCAAATCCCAATGATTCAAAGAGAAGAAAAGA
>JAZDEE010000200.1:0-4289 GCA_043809065.1 Candidatus Omnitrophota bacterium
TTGCCATATTTTTAGTATATATTTTAGACTATGGGAAAACATGAAATATGGATTAGGAGATTTCCCCGATGTATAAGTATGAGGTAATTATGTACTGGAGTATTGAAGATGACGCGTTTGTCGCGGAAGTACCCGAACTTCCGGGCTGCATGGCTCACGGAAGCACTCAGGAGGATGCTCTGCGCAATATCAACGAAGCTATGCAACTTTGGCTGGATACTGCTCAACGGCATGGAGACCCCATTCCCGGACCAAAGTGCCACCGTCTTATGTACGCATAAAATCAAGCCATAACAAACCGCAGATTGATTCGTTGGGTGTAAAAGCGGAAGTCAGGAAATTATGAATTCATATTCGTAGGGGCAGGTTCTAAACCTGCCCCTCTTTGTTCGGAGTCTATTAAGGGCGGGTTTAGAACCCGCCCTTACGAAATATAATAGGATTTTGGTAACGGCCTCAGGCCGCGCGTGCCCTTACGGCATAAATAAATGTGGCCCCTTTTACCCCTTGACAATTTATTTCAAGTATACCCGTGTTTTGTCAACAGTGGAGGCCTGCCCCCACTGTGTGGACGTGCTGATGTTGCCGCTATTTATAGATGTCGTGAGTCCCAATATCATGATAAAGAATTGTTTCATTATCAATGAATCGAAACAAAATTCGATACTGATAATCTATAGAATATGACCAATAATCCTTGAATTTTCCTTTAAGCTTGTGTGTTTTAAGGCGGGAGTCAAACGGATTGGCTTTGAAGATTTTCTCTCTGTGTTTGGAATGTTCTTTTATCTCTCCGGGCAAACTCTTATATGATTTGATAAAATGAGTAGTAGGATAAATTTTGTTAATCGGCATTATTTATCTAACTCGGATAATAAATGAATTGGCTTCAATTTTCCTTGCTGATACTCTTTCTCTCCTTCACGGATAATCTTTAAAACCTGCGCTTCTTCTAAAAGACGTAACATCTTTGCGTAATCCTTCGCGTCTATAAGTACAGCAGTTCGTTTACCCTTCTCATCTATAACAAATTTCTCATGAAAAATTGTCTGCATACACTCACCTCCAAAATAAAGATTACCACAATATCGGATTATTTGCAATATTTTTTAACCGAATTTTGCCAATCTAAAAACATCCATTGCTAACGCGTACGACACCGCTCAGGCTTCGCCGCCCAGGCGCTTCCAAATCCCTGTCCCCCCCTCATCCCCGCCTCCAGTGCATTGTTCATAAGTTATTGAAGCTGGATGTTGGAAGCTGGAAAATAGAATTTCCCGCTTCCGTCGTCTCCAGCCTCTATCTTCTTCACTGCAATGTCACCAGCGCCCGGATTCTTCCTTCTCCCTTTTCCAACGGCTCGAGGGCCTTGCCTAAGATCGCGCCGGGTTTATATTCACCCGCGCGCATGGCGCGGCCGGGGACGGAAGATGTGGTAAGCAGGTCGCCGGGGTTGATCGGGCCGCCTTCGGCGGTTACCTTGACCAGCACGCGGCCAACCAGGGCCAGGGACGGCTTGCTGCCTTTGGTAAAGCTGAATGGCACGGGGGCCATTTGCAGTTCACTGCCTTCAAACAGGATGGCCGGGGCCGCGGAGACTATGCCGGCAACCTTGGAGTCATACGGCACTATGCTGCGTTCAAGCAGCCCGCTTTCCCCAATCACCAGCACATCCCCCAACTCAACTTCTTCCGAGGCCTCAAATAATTCGGCAATATCATAGCCTAACTCATACACCGAGCGGCTGTAGAGCCGCCCCAGATCGCCGCATTGCCGGCAACATCGGTCTCCATCTTAGCCTTGATGTTGCCCTGAACTTGTAATTTGGCGGTTTGTCCCTTCCCTTGTCAAAGACCGGCAAAGATTCCAAAAAGCTCTTTTTCGACAACGTCGGCAGAGTCAACCTTCAATTCCGTTCGGTGCAATTACGGCAGATTCACTTTAGCAGCCGGCTAAATTCTTCCACTGTTAATCCCGCAGCCCTAATAATTGCTCTTAATGTTCCACGAGCAATTTCTTTGTGATCAGGAATAGTCAATGCCTGCCGAAACGAATGCCTCAGATGAATATGACTGCTTTCTCTGTCGCGCACATAGTAACCTAACTTTAGTAATGCCTTTATAGCTTCTTTACCGGAAATAACTGGAAGCTTGCTCATACATGAACCTCAACCAAAGTTTCCTTTATGCCCTTATGCTCAAAAATAGGCAGGCCATCTTCAGCCAGCGACCTTATATGGAGCCTGACTGCCTCCTTGATATTCTTCAAAGCCTCTTCTTGAGTTTTACCTTGTGAAATACACCCCGGAAGAGATGGACAGGTTGCCACCCACACTCCATCCTCATCTTTTTCTAATCTTACTCTTATCTCCATAATGCATCACTCCTTCCTATCGTGGATTTTATCATAGCCGCAAACCAAAATTAAGCCTGAAGTTCTTATTCCGGCTTTTACACCTTAACAGCAAATCTACCATATTTTTGAAAAGGAAACAAGGGGATTCGGAAATCCAAGGGAAATATTTTTGGCCTTCGTCGAGCCGCCTCCCGGATTTTAAGGAAGAAACCTACCGGATTTTGGGGAATTCCGCCATCAGCCAAAAATCCGGGGGACGACTGAGACTGGGAATTAGAAGCTGGAAACGACTGAAGCTGAAGGCTGGATAGGGGAGATGACTGAAGCTGGAGACGACGGAGGCTGGAAATTCTATTTTCCAACTTCCAGCCTCCAGCTTCTAATTTCCCCGCCTTCACTGCAGCGTTACCAGCGCGCGAATTCTTCCTTCTCCCTGTTTCAGCGGCTCCAGGGCCTTGCCCAGGATGGCGCCGGGTTTATATTCACCCGCGCGCATGGCGCGGCCGGGGACGGAAGATGTGGTGAGCAGGTCACCCGGCTTAATCGGACCATTTTCGGCGGTTACCTTGACCACCACGCGGCCAACCAGGGCCAGCGGGGGCTTACTGCCTTTGGTAAAGCTGAACGGCACAGGGGCCATCTGCAGTTCACTGCCTTCAAACAGGATGGCCGGGGCCGCGGAGACTATGCCGGCAACCCTGGAGTCATACGGCGCCGCGCTCTTTTCCAGCCGGCCGTCCGCGCCAATCACCAGCACATCCCCCAACTCAACTTCTTCCGAGGCCTCAAATAATTCGGCAATATCATAGCCTAACTCATACACCGAGCGGCTGTGCACACTTGGGGAAGCAAACCTCAATCCATTCTAAGGGATTACCTGTATGCTTCCCGGCGATGTTTTACCCGATAAACAGAAATAGTCTTCTTGTGATCATCTACCGTGTATAATATGCGGTAGTCCCTAACCCTTATACGCCAACCAACCTCTCCTGCCAATTTCTTTACCCCACGTGGACGCGGATTAACTTGCAGACTACCGATGGCATCTATAACCGCCTGAATCAGCTCATTTGAAAGAGACTCGATTTCTTTCCCGGCTTTACGTTCAACAATGACCTTATACATCAATGTATACGCTTTTGTGTTTTAAGCTGGTTCTTAAGCTGCTCAAAGTCAACAAATCCTCTGGCAGACTCTTTTGCTTTTTTTAAATCTACTGCATCTTCTAAATCTTCAAGATAGTCCCAAAGTTTAAGATAGCTTTGGATAGACAGGACTACAGACTTCTTGCGCCCTTGTTCATCAACGAGATATTCTGCTTGAATAACCATAGTTTTCTCACCTCCATCATATTAAATCTACCATATTTTCGAGAAAAGCGCAAGTTTAGAAACAAGAGAAAAATCTACCGGATTTTGGGAAATTCCGCCATCAGATTAACCGTCCCCGAAATTCACATCCGAACGCGCGAAAAGTGAAAAGGGGACGCTTCTATTTATCAATATTATTTTTTGCCGGCATGCGTTTGAGAACAATTAAAATAGAAGCGTCCCCTTTTTCCTCTATGTTTTTATTGATTATTGAGACCTGACCCCCCGTCTTTCTCTACGGAAAGGGGAGGGAAAAAGAAAAGGCGGGTTTAGAACCCGCCCCTACGGATAACGTATGATCTTAACGGACTAACGTAAATAGGTGTGACCCCATTTACCCGCGCATTCCATTTACCCGCATTTACCCGGGTTTAAGTCAGTGCTAAATGGACTTTAATTTTACTTACATCCTCCTCCAAATGCCTGACGCGCTCAATTGTAAAGATCCGCTCCTGGTCCAATCGCTGCAGGATAGTTATCATTTTATCCAACTTATTAAAATTTTCATCTTTAAATTCGGTAAATTCTTTTTTGGTGACCAATTCTTTAATTGCCTCTGTATTC
>JAZDEE010000201.1:0-3703 GCA_043809065.1 Candidatus Omnitrophota bacterium
ACAGTAGTATCTGGACCAGGAAGTATGATAGCAATGGGAATGAGGTCTGGACGGAGACCGGCGAGGTTGAGTCTGGACAAGGAATAGCAGTAGATGGCAGTGGGAATGTATATGTAACAGGTGGGGATGTAAATACCTGGGGGGGGGATATCTGGACAAGAAAATATGATAGCAATGGAAAGGAGGTGTGGACAAAGACATGTTACCTTTATGAGGGGCATATTTCCGGACAAGGAGTAGCAGTAGACAGCAGTTGGAATGTATATGTGGTAGGGGGTGATTTTAATTGGGTCTGGATCAGGAAGTATGGTACCCAGAGTTCAACCAATCCCTCAAATAGTAATGGTTATTTTAAAATCATCGGGGGTAAGAACGGGTATATTAATACAAATAACAGCGAAGCGGCGAATTTTATATATAGGGCAACAACAGCAGGATCTGTAACATTTAAGATATATAATTTAAAAGGCGACCTGGTCAAAACCGTGTCAGCTTCGGCAACCGGCCCTGCGCAAATAGACAGTTATAATTATGATTGCAAGAATGAGGACGGGAACTCTCTTTCTTCGGGAATATATATCGTAAAAGCCGAAGGCCCGGGATTATCTCTGGTTAAAAAAATGGCGATAATAAGATGAAGTGAGAAAACCATAACTTTAAACATTCAGGAGGAAGAATAATGAGGAAGATGGGATTAATTGTAGCTTTTATAGTCATGCTTGGCTGTAGTGTATTCGCAGCCGGGCAAAATACTGCATTTTCCACAGGAAAGAAAAAAGGGCCGGAAACGGGTATTAAAGCCGGAGAAGCGGGAATCTGTCTTCTTCTTAACTACGGCATTCCCTCGGGGGATGTAGCCAATATATTGAATTCAACTCTTGGATTTTGTTTTGCTGGAATTTTCAGGAATGTTTTAGTAAATGACTTTAGCTTGAAACTGGAAGGGGATTATAACCAATATTTTGGAAAGTTTGATTCCAATGAATTTATCCGGGTAGTAGAGGCAAAACTCCTCGGCCGTTATGATATTCTCATACCGGAAATGCCGGGGGTATTGTTCCTTGAAGCCGGGGGCGGCGCGGCGTTTGAAACTATTTCTGTTGCGGGATTTTCAGGAGACAATATTGACCCTGTCTATTGTTTTGGAGCCGGCTATGAGCTGAATATTTCCGATACTCTCACCTTCCTGGGAATTGCCAGCTATAGTATTATTCCTGAAAAATATATTTCCGGAGCGGCCAAGGACGGCGGTTTTATCAAGCTGTATGCCGGAATAAATTATATAATCGGAGCCGAAAATAATGGAAGAGGAGGAAGGAGAAGATGAGGTATTTTATACTTATAACGCTTGCTTGTCTGGCTTTTTTATCCGGAGGCTGCGGAAAAAACCCGGTATTTTCCATGATGAATGAAGTTGCCCCGTCCTCCGGAGGTACGGTTTCATATGCAGAGGGAACAATGCTCTGGGGTTACAACCTGGCAAAGGTCAAGGCAATAGCCTGGCAGTCTGACGCTAAATATATTGGATGTATCTCTCCTTCCGTTGACGCGAACGGAAAAGGAGTGTGGCGGTATCGGTTCAATTCAGCAACGGATACGGCAAATACCATACGTGTGCTAGTAGTTGATGCAAGCAATATAACAACAGAAATAGTTGCCTTGCCTTTTTCGGACAAATATAATATAGATTTTTCTTGTTTTAAATCAAACAGCGATGTCTGGATAAAGATGATTTCGGATACAACCTTCAAGTCCGGTGCGATGGATGTTTCTGAAACATGGTACATGATTGATTACACAGATACTGTTTATGATGTTTATTACGTTGTAAATTCTTCAGCAACTTCGTACAGCTACCATGTGCATTTATATCCCGGTTTTTCTATTGAGAAAGCAGATAATTGACAGCGAATACAAAAAAAGCGGCTGCTGTGACCTAGTTACAAATACAAAATGCGGAATATTCGTTTAAAAAACAGAACAAAAACCAGAAAATTAAAATTGAGCAAAATATTTAAATTATAAAACGTTAGTAAAATCAGAGAGATATAGTGCTTTCATTCTATGGGTTATCGGTATGTGCGCGGACGAAAATCCCCTTTAAAAGAAAGGGTAATGCAAGGCGTTTAAAAGCAGCTGTTTTGTGTTTTTTTGTTGAAAAATTCAATAACAAAGCTCTTTGATTAAGTTTCATTTTTCCAGTTGTCTTGTCTGAAGGCCGAAAAAATACTTAAAGAAAAACACTTAAAACTATTGACAGTGTAATACCAATTATGATAAAATCTTGTTTCCGTAATTACAGTTACGGTATGTTTTTATTTGTTGGTTTATTTTTTTTGTTTTTTCATTTTTACTAGTTTGCCCATGTAGCTCAGTTGGCTAGAGCACATCCTTGGTAAGGATGAGGTCATCGGTTCAATCCCGATCGTGGGCTTTGAAAATTATTAGAAAAAAAAGAAAAATATTTAAGGGAGGAAAGGACGATGGGTAAGGCAAAATTTGAAAGGACCAAGCCGCATGTAAACGTAGGAACAATCGGACATGTGGACCATGGAAAGACGACCTTAACGGCAGCCTTGACGACGGTAATGGCCTCCAAGGGTCTGGCGACGGTAGTAGCGTATGATGAAGTAGCAAAAGCTTCGGAATCCCAGGGAAGAAGGGATCCCACGAAAATATTAACGATATCGACCTCGCATGTGGAGTATCAGTCAGAGAAGAGGCATTATGCGCATGTAGACTGCCCGGGACACGCGGATTATATAAAGAACATGATAACGGGAGCGGCGCAAATGGACGGAGCGATACTTGTAGTGTCGGCTGTAGACGGCCCGATGCCGCAGACCAGAGAACATATATTGCTGGCGCGCCAGGTAGGAGTGCCGCACATAGTGGTATTTTTAAACAAAGTGGATTTAGTTACAGATAAGGAATTGGTAGACTTGGTAGAGGAAGAAGTAAGAGACTTGCTAAAGAAATATGAATTTCCGGGAGATAAGACGCCGGTGATCAGAGGGTCAGCCATAAAGGCGATACAGGAACCTGCGGGAGAATGGGGAAAGAAGATATTAGAACTGGTAGAAGCGCTGGATACTTTTATACCTGAACCAAAGAGAGAAATAGACAAGCCGTTCCTTCTTGCGGTAGAGGATGTATTCTCTATTACGGGAAGAGGGACCGTGGCGACGGGAAGGATTGAACGCGGCAAGGTGCATGTAAATGACGAAGTGGAGATAATCGGGCTCCGAGATACAAGGAAATCGGTGGTAACCGGGGTAGAAATGTTCAGGAAGCTGCTGGACGAAGGGTTTGCGGGAGATAACGTAGGTGTGCTGCTGCGCGGAGTGGAAAAAGACCAGATAGAGAGGGGCCAGGTAATAGCGAAGCCGGGTTCAATAACGCCGCACAAGAAATTTAAAGGGCAGGTGTATATATTGACAAAAGAAGAAGGCGGAAGGCATACGCCGTTTTTTAATAATTACAGGCCGCAGTTCTACTTCAGGACGACAGACGTGACCGGTTCAATCAAGCTGCCTGCCGGAGTGGAGATGGTAATGCCTGGAGATAACGTAGCGATGGAAGTGGAGTTAATTACGCCGATAGCGATGGAAAAAGAATTAAGATTCGCCATAAGAGAGGGCGGCCACACCGTAGGTGCAGGCGTCGTTTCTGAGATCTTAGAGTAAAGGACAACAGGATAAAA
>JAZDEE010000202.1:0-5088 GCA_043809065.1 Candidatus Omnitrophota bacterium
GGCCGTAAGCTACGTTATCATAAATGGACATCGGCAGGCAATAAGGTTTTTGGGAAAGCAGTCCCATCTTTTTGCGGATATGGGTGAGATCTACCTGCGGATCGAAGATATTTTCTCCGTCCACCAGCACCTTGCCTGAAATACGCACCCCTTCCACAGAATCCACCAGACGATTAAACGACCTTAACAGGGTGGTTTTACCGCACCCCGAAGGCCCGATAATCGCCGTAATTTTTTTGTCCGGGATATCCACCGTGATATCTTTTAAAGCTTGGCTGGCGCCATAGAATACGTTTAGTCCCTGCACGCTGATATGTGTTTTTCCCTGCATAATCATCCGCTCCTATTTTAATATATGCCTGGCAAATCGTCTGGAAAGCATCCGGGAAACCAGGCTGACTATTAATATTATAACCGTAAGTATCAAGGCGGAAGCATACGCCCTTTTCTGGACAGCGGGAATAGGCGTGCCTAACTGAAAAAAGATAGCCAAGGGTAACGTTGCCGCCGGTTTAAGCAGAGAACAGGGAATACGGTCAGTGAATCCGGCGGTAAATAATACGGAGGCCGCGTCTCCAATGCCTCGGCCGAAAGCCAGAAGAACCGCGGTCAGCATTGCCGGTAGTGTTTGTCTTAACACTACGTTTAGCCCGGTCTCTAATTTGGTTGCTCCTAAGGCGTAGGAGGCCTCCAGAAGTTCATCGGGGACTGTCCGGATTACTTCGTCCATTGCCCGGCTCATAATGGGCAGAATCAAAAGCGCCACGGTAATAATCCCGGCTAACAGGGAAGCCTTGAGTCCTAAAAGAAGCATAAGCGTAAAACCAAAGGCGCCATAGACTATCGAGGGCACTCCCCATAAAACATCCAGCGAAAAGCGGGTAAAACATACCAAAGGAGAATTTTTCCTGGCGTATAAATTCAGGTATAGAACTACCGGCAGACTGACCAAAATAGCCAGGCCTGTTGACCCCGCGGCTAAATACAGAGATCCCATTATGGCGTTGAGTATGCCGCCGGCTTTACCCAGATAGTATCCTCCTTTAGGAATTTGGGTGAGCATGGCCAGATTCATTGCCGGCAGTCCCCGGGAGATGATTACCGCCAGGATAAACGCCAGGACGGAGATAATCGTTAAGGCGGAAAAAATCATTAACCCCTGAAATAATTTTTCTTCCAGCTTTCTTTTGTCCATACTCTACTGAATCCTCCTTTCTACTCTGATTAACACAAGGCGGGAGGTAATATTAAAAAATAAAACCACCAGCATTAATACCAAAGCGGCCAGTAAAAGCGCGGAGTCGTATAAAGGCACAGACATCATCTCGCCGTAGTTATTGGCCAGGAGCGCGGGTAGGGGATAGGCCGGGTCAAGAACCGAAGAAGGCAGGCGCGCGACATTCCCGGCCACCATCAGTACGGCCATAGTTTCTCCTAACGCGCGGGAGACCCCTAAGACAATTGCCGCGATTACCGCCGGCAGGGATTTGCGCATAATGACATATTTCACGGTTTGCCATTTGGTTGCTCCTAACGCCCAGGAGGCCTCTTTGATGCCGCCGGGTATCGTTTTAAATACCTCCACGCAGACATGAATGATTACCGGAAGAATCATTATCGCCAGCACAATGCCTGCCGCCAGGATGCTGTATCCCGTAGAAAATATTCCTAAGCGGGGAGCGATATAATCCTTTATTAAGGGAACGATCACTAATACTCCCCATACTCCGTAGACTACCGAGGGTATGCCGGTCAGTAAATCGATGAGCGGGGTAATCAGGTCCGATACGCGTTTAGGGGCGTATTCGGCCAGATATATTGCCGTTAGTAAAGAAAAGGGGACCGCTATCAATAAGGCTGTGGCGGTTACCCAAAGAGTGCCCATCAGAAAGGGCAGGAGTCCGAACGAACCTTTTAAAGGCTGCCAGGAGGTGGAAAATAATAACTCCCGCAGAGGTTTAACCGCCAATATTGGTTTGGCCTTTTGGTATAGTCCCCAAAACATCAGGAACACAATCGAACCGGAAAAAATAGTTAAGGCCAGCATAATTTTACCGGCGGCTTTGTCTTTCCACAACCTTCTTCTTTGCGTCATTAAAATAATCCCGATATCCTTATTCCAGTTTTTTTAATTCATCCTGCAGGGCCTGCGCGGAGAGATTGACGTAGCCGGCAGAAGTAACATATTCCTGCCCGGCAGTTAGGACCCATCGGATAAATTCTCTGACTTCCGGACGTTCCGGCCTGCCTTGGCAGACAAAAAACAAATTTCTGGCCGGAGGCGAGGGGTATTTCCCGGTAATGATAGCTTGCATAATTTCGTCCCGCGTGCTGTAAAAATTCTCGTCATTATCTACGCGGGCATTGCCGTTTAGGTCAATAGGCAGCGCTTGTATTCCCTCCACGGGCTTTCTGGTGTCCGGGTCATAAACGTAGCTAATGTTGTTAAATCCAATTCCTAAGCTGTCTTTTCTTACCGCTTCGGCTAATCCCGGGTCGCCATAAACGCCTATTCCCAGCAGGTTTTCCTGATTTACTCCCAGATACTTAGCCCAGATTTCCGCGGCTCCGCAGGCATCCGAGCGCGTATAGACGTGGATATCGGCCATACCGGACGGCGGTTCAGTAACTCCCGCGGCATCTTTCCAATTAGTGATTTTTCCGCTGACCCAGATGGCTATAAAAGATTCTTTTTTAATACCGCGGGTAAGGATTTCTTTTAAAAAGGGATTGCTTTGATTAATGGTTGGGACCACCGCGTCTTTAGTTACCGCCACCCACCAGGCCCCTTTTGCAATTTCGGCAGGATAAACGTCCCGGGAAACAGCCCCGATATCCACAATTTTGGCCAGGGTGTCGGCCATACCTTTTCCGGCCCCGCCGGCAGCGACGTCTATTTTGACAAGCGGGTGGATTTTCTGGAATTCTTCCGCCCACTTCACTGCCATTGGATACAGCGCCCAGGCCCCGGAAATACTTATTGTTCCTTTTAGTTCTTCAGCCTGCCCGTATCTTTCCTGTCCGGCAGTAAGAGAAAAAAGAGTAACTAATAAAATACTAAATAATTGTTTCATTACGTTTCTCCTAAAATAGGGACAGGCAGGCCTGTCCCCTACTTAAAATTCTTTTTTATATTTTATAGTAACCTTATCTTCGGCAGAAGATTTATCCGCGCTATTTTCGGTTTTACTCTTCTCTTGCGTTAATTCCTTCTCTGCTCCGATAGAAATAGTATCGGTAATTTTATATTCACCTCCTACTTTGTGGGTTGCGGCAGAGACGCCTTCTTTTGTTTGAGGCTGTTCGATTTCGTAAGTGGCTTCTAACTTGTCGGAAATAGCTTTTTTTACTTTTATTCCTTTTTGCCGGCGGTCATATCTTAAGCCGACCTCATCTATTCCCAGCATCGCGGCCAGCCGGCTGCCCGATCCTCCCAAGACTACGTAATCAATAAATTCGGCAATCAGAGACGGGCTAATCTGCCCCTGAGTTGCAAGCGCTCCGCTGTCTTCCCAGGCTTTGCCGGTTAAAAGCATGATCATTAATAGGCTCTCAGGCATGGGGGGCGAAGAAGAAAGGTGTAAATCAGGGGCATTAAAAGTTCCCCGTAAAGTCAGAGTTATCGGAATTTTTTCGATGATGCTTTGGCCTTGAATATCCAGTGTTGATTTTCCCGGCGCTCCGCAAAAGACGATGGCGCTGTTTTTAATGGTTATGAGCAGATTTCTCGCGGATATTGTCCCCTCTCGAAAATGGGTTTCTCCGTATATTTCTAATTCTTTTCCGGCACTCTTTAACCGGACGTCACAAAAAACAGGGCATTTAGATAGCGAGAAGGTTTTATAGCGAATGCCTTTAGTGACAAATTGGGCTTTTAATTCCGGCTCTTGAAGAGACCCGGACAGGGAAATATCCGCGTTGGCTAAACCTCCTCTTAGATTGATTTTGACAGCGCGTTTCGGCAATAAAGTCCGGATGTCTCTTATATCAATATATTTTGAATATACGTTGAAATCCAAAAGGCCGTCCGTGTATGTCCCATAAAATAAAATCGGCTCTGTGCGGGGCAATCTGAGGGTGCCGTTATTCACTCTACAATACAATTTGAACTTCATAAAAGACAGCCGGCACTCCTGAATCCTTAATTTACTGCCCGCGGGCAGTCCTTTTATTCCCTTTAACTCAATATCCTTGAGCAGGATTTTTTCGGGGAAACTGCTTTCGATTTTGCCGATGTTTATACTCTTGGGATGGATGACGCAGGAAATGTATAGTTTAACCAGAATCCCGATGCCGGATGGGGTAAAAAATAAAGAGAAGCTGAGAACGGCGAGGATAATCGAGATTATCAGGCCTGTCATAAAAATAGCTCTTTTACTTTGTCCGGGACGGAATAGTTTCATTTTTTATTCTTTTTATTAATGATTAAAGGGGTTTTGGTTCTTTCGCATACATCGGCTAAGGTGATGTTTTCCAGGATATTGGAAATGGCGTTGCGCACTTCCAACATTACGCTGTAAAGTCCGCAATCGTTTTCCCGCGGGCAGGTTATATGCGCCCATTTACTGACACAGCTCAACGGCGCCAGCGGTCCGTCTATGGTGCGGATGATGCGGGCGAGAGTAATTTTATCCGGCGGTTCCAGCAGGTTATAGCCTCCGCCTATGCCCCGCCGGCTTTGGAGCAGCCCCGCCTTTTTCAGTTCCAGCAGAATTTGTTCCAGAAATTTCCCGGGGATTTTTTCCTTCTCGGATATTGCCCGGGTTTGCACAGCTTCTGTGCCCTGCGCCGTATTATGGCGCAAGGCCAGCTCAATCATTGCCTTCAAGGCGTATTCTCCCTTTTTGGAAAGCCGCATTTTTTTGTCCTTTCAAAGTCTACTTACCAAATAGACATTATAGAGAATTTAGCATATAAGGTCAAGCAATTTTTCATTGCCTTATATTCAGCGGTTTGCTATAATAAGCACTTCTTAAGAGAAAAATTAGGTGTGCCTGTAGCTCAATTGGATAGAGCACTGGTCTACGGAACCAGTTGTTGCAGGTTCAAGTCCCGCCAGGCACGCCATTCTACTCCGCTCAAACGTTT
>JAZDEE010000203.1:0-2485 GCA_043809065.1 Candidatus Omnitrophota bacterium
ATCCCTACCGATAAAATAGTTACGGCCAGCATAACTTCTAAAAGCAAAAAACCTTTATTTTTTAATCTGAACATACCCTATCCGTCTTTTAGCCGTAATGGTAAAACCATTACCCTGCTGGTCGCAAAGCCTGATACTTTCTTTATCCGCTGTGCCGTCAGGATAAAAAGTAAGGATAGCATCTTCGCCTTCCACAGTTATCCCTTCAGGCAGTTTATTCGTCTTGGCCCATCGTCCGGTTATCCTGGAAAATTTTTTATTATCCTGGCTATCCTGCGCAGTCAGCCAGAAAGCGCCTTTTTCAAAGTCGAAGTTAACCCGATAAACCCTTCTTTCCGTAATGCTTTTTGCCTGCGTCCAACGCATCAACTGCACTAAACGCTGGCAGGAATCCTGTAACTGCACGCCGGTAAAAGCCCCGCGGAAAAGAGGCGTGCCCATTCCTAAAAGCACCAGGATAACTACAGCAACAAGAATCAGCTCAATAAAGGTAAACCCCGTTAGAGATAGGAAATGCTTTCGGCGTTTCCGTAATTCGAATCTATTTCCCATCATCTCTAACGGGGTAAACCCCGCATTTTTTCGGTCTTGTCTTTTCCTGAATGGAGGGAAAAAAGTATAGAAAAATATGCGGGGCAAAAAAGGGTTACCTCTATTTTTCTTCTGTCGCAACCTCCCAATTAGTAATATCATCAGCAGTCCCTTCTTCTCCATCCGGACCTAAAGAATAAAGGTCATAGTCTTCTGTATTATGGACGCCCGGCGTCTTATAGTTATAAAGCTTTTTCCAGGGATCAACGGGCTGTCTTTTTAGATACGGTCCTTTCCCCTCTTCAGTCTTCCGGGTCAGCACATCCAGACTTTCCGGATACTTGCCGTTATCCAGCTCATAAAGATCCAGGGCCGTGGAAAGGTTTGATGAAACGTCGGCGTGGGCCGCGGCAATCCGCGCCTCCTGGGAACGGCCGACTAAACGCGGAGCTACCATACTTACCAGAATACTCAGGATAACCACAACCAATATCAGCTCAATTAACGTAAATCCTGCCCTTGGGGCACATTGGTTTCTATTCTTGTCCATTAGGTTACCTCCATTCGGGTTAAGATTCTATCACGAAATAATCAATAACCAAGAGACAATCACCAAACAAACAAATCCCAAATTCCAATAACCAATAATCAAACAACGGGGTTGTTTGATTATTGAAATTTGGTTATTGGTCATTGTTTGGTTATTGTTTCTTGTATCTTGGTCATTGGATTTTTACCCCGCGGTTATACTAATCTGGAATATCGGCAGAAGCATCGAAAATATCATAAAAGCAATAACAGAACCTACCAGCAAAATCATTAACGGTTCAATCAATGTCGTCCACAGCCTAATCGTCTGGTCGGTTTCTTTTTCATAATTCTCCGCTACTTTCAGCAAAGCCTGCTCTAATGTTCCGGCCTCCTCGCCCAGCGCAGTCATATTCACAAACAATATAGGAAAGTATTTTCGTTTAGCTACTCCCCGGGCTAAGGTAGAACCTTCCCTTATTTCCTGAGATATCTGTTTGATTTCCTCCCGCAGCACTCCGTCCGTGCAGGTTTGAAATACTGAATTCATCGCCTGCAAAATGGGCACTCCGTTACTCAACATAGTTCCTAACGTGCGGCTGAAATCGGTAATCTGAACATTTTTAAAAAATCTGCCCAAAACAGGCAGTCCCAGTTTAAAATGGTCAAAAGCCATCCTTCCTTTAACGGTAGAAAGCGTGCGTTTGATGGTAAAGAAGGCGAAAAATAGACCCGCCGATATCAGCCACCAGTAATCAAGAAAAGCCCGATTAACAGCAATCAATATTCTGGTCGGCAAAGGAAGGATCTGTCCCATTTCTTCAAACAAGGTCACCAGCTTCGGGATGATAAAAGTAAACAGCACAATTACAGCCGCCAACCCGACCGTCGCCATCAAAATAGGATAGGCTAAAGCCTGCTGCACCTTCGCCCATAAATCCTCTTGTTTTTCGCCAAAATCCGACAATCTCCTCAAGACATTTCCTAAACTGCCGGATACTTCACCAGTCTTAATCATACTGATATAGATATTATTAAATAACCGGGGATAAACAGCTAAAGATTCAGACAGACTATGGCCTTCTTTGACCATATCGGCAACTTGACGAATGACTGTCTGGAAATCCCTGTTTTCTGTTTGCTGTGTTAAAACAATTAAGGCCTTATAAAGAGTGAGCCCGGAATCCAAAAGATTGGCTAACTGGCGTGTCCAGGTAGTTAAATCGCGGCGGGAAATTCTCCTGAAAAAACGCGCCCCTTTCAGCTGCTCTTTGTTTTTTTCATCCTCTAATGTAACGCTGATGGGAAAATAACCCATCTGGGTCAATTTCTGCAAGGCTGCAGACTGAGCCGTCGCTTCGATTATCCCCTCTTCTATTTGTTGAGGGCCGCGTTTTGCTCGATATAAGTATTTCGGCATATCTTT
>JAZDEE010000204.1:0-2940 GCA_043809065.1 Candidatus Omnitrophota bacterium
CGGAAAGACCGGAAATCTCCACGGCCCCGGAAGGACCGGTTTTTTCCTGTTGTTCTCCCCGGTCGTTTTTCATAGACTTGATACGGCCGCAATAACCCCCGCAAATCACCATATCTCCTATAGACAAGGTCCCATTTTGCACCAAAATAGTAGCAGTCGGTCCGGTTCCCCGGGAAAGCCGGCTTTCAATAACTACTCCGCGCGCGTCACAATCGGGATTGGCCTTTAATTCCAGCATTTCGGCCTCTAACAAAATCATTTCCAGCAAATTATCTATTCCCTCTCCTGTCTTGGCGGAAACACTGACGGCAACTGTTTTTCCCCCGATATCTTCCGCTGCCAAATCATGCTGGCTAAGCTGAGCCTTGACCTTATGCACATTAATATTTGGTAAATCACATTTATTTACGGCCACGACAATGGGAACCCCTGCCGCGCGGGCATGATCGATAGCCTCAATAGTCTGCGGCGTTACCCCATCATCCGCGGCAACCACTAAAACGACAATATCAGTAGCATTGGCTCCACGGGCGCGCATTGCTGTAAACGCTTCATGACCGGGGGTATCCAAAAAAGTGATTTTTTTTCCGCCTACCTTCACCTCGTAAGCGCCGATATGCTGAGTAATACCACCGGCTTCGCGGGCAGCCACTTTTGTCTTGCGGATAGTGTCTAAGAGAGAAGTCTTTCCGTGGTCAACATGCCCCATAAAAGTTACCACAGGCGCGCGCAAACATAACTTATCCTGCACGGGTTGCTCTTTATGTACCTGTAACAGCTCTTCTTCCAAAGTAGGCAGCCGTTCTAAAGTAAATCCATACGCGACAGCCACGTTACAGACAGTCTCTTCATTAAGCATCTGGTTGATAGTGGCCATGATTTTCATATCCATCATCCGCTTGATTAGTTCACTGGATTTAACAGCTAATTTTACCGCTAAATCCTTAACTGTAAGCGGAGTTTTTAACTTCAAGATTTTCTTTTCCGGTAAAACCACAACGGCTGGCTTTTCTTTAACCTTAGGCTTTATTTCCTGCGTTTTCTGCTTTATCTCCGCGGCCTTTGGTTTTATTTTCGCTGTTTTAGGCTGTAATGCCTGCTGGATAAGCTGGATAGTCTGTTCATCCAAAACGCTCATATGCCCTTTTACCGTGACATTGAGTTCCTTAAGCTTAGCTAAAAGCTCTTTACTGGAAAGATTAAGTTGTTTAGCTAAAACATGCACCCTGACACTCATTTAATTTCCCCCAATAATCCTTGGGCAGAAGAAATAATTTTCTCTGCCTTTTTTTCTCCTAATCCCTTAACGCCGGTTAAATCCGCAATCTGAGCCTGAGCTAATTTTTCCAGTGTATCAAACCCGGCCTTGATTAAACACTGCGCGATCTTTTCTCCCACCCCCGGGATATTACCAATAGAAGTGTTTCCTGCGGGTTGGTTTTCCGGGTTTTCCGGGGTTTCCGGGGTTTCCGGCTCTTCCGTTTTTTCCGGTTCGGGCTGTTTCTCAGATCCTGTGCCCTTAATATCAATATCCCAACCCGTAAGTTTACAGGCCAACCGCACATTCTGGCCGCGCTTGCCGATAGCCAAAGACAATTGGTCATCGGCAACCTGTACCTCAGCGCTATGTTTCTGCTGGTCTATTTTCATACTTAGAATCTTGGCCGGGCTTAAGGCCTCGGCAATAAAGTCCTGGGCATTTTCACTCCAGCGAATAATATCAATTCTTTCTCCTCTTAATTCGTGAACAATATTTTTAACGCGTGAGCCCCGCATCCCCACACATGCCCCGACACAGTCTACCTTCTCATCATTTGAAGAGACAGCTATCTTAGTTCTTTCCCCGGCCTCACGGGCAACAGCTTTTATCTGCACGATACCTTCATAAATCTCCGGGACTTCCAGTTCAAACATCTGTTTAACAAATCCGGCATTAGTCCGGGAAAGAATGATATGCGGCCCTTTATTGGTCTTTTTCACCTCCAGGATATAGGCACGCACGCGATCGCCGAGTTTATAAGATTCTTTAGGCATTTGTTCCGACCGGGGTAAAACGGCCTCGGTCTTACCTAAATCGACAATAATGCCGCTTTTATCAAAACGATACACCGTGCCCATAGTCAGGGTATTTATCTTTTTTTGATAGTCTTCGAAAATTACATCCCGCTCAGCTTCCCGGATCTTCTGAATAATTACCTGTTTGGCGGTCTGCGCCGTAATCCGGCCAAATTGGGCGGAGACTTCTTTATTGTCTGAGAAAACCTGGATAGCCCCGCTTTCCGGATTAACCTTCACCTGAATATCTTTGACCTCCGTACCTAAATCTTTTTTAACGGCAGAAATCAACGCCGATTCTATCGCCTGAATTAAGATATCCCGCTTTATCCCTTTTTCCCGTTCAAGATGCTCTAATATCGTTAACAACTCTTCGTTCATTTTGCCTCACACTCCGCTAACTTATATTTCCCGCCCGGCGCGGGCTATATTTTTACGTGCAACAACTATATTTTCATTTTCCCGGCCGCGGATTACCACTGTATCCGCGTCTACCTCGTCTAAAAAACCGCTCAGGACATTCCGGCCGTTGAGCGGGCTATGTAAAACAAGTTTTACCGCTGCCCCCAGGCAGCGCTGGAAATCGCGTGTGCTCACCAGCGGCCGGTCCAGCCCGGGCGAAGAAACCTCCAGGATATAACTGCGCTGAATAAGATCTTTGTCTTCCAATACCTGAGCAATCCGGCGATTAAGCTGAGCGCAGTCCTCCAGAGTTATCCCTCCGGTTTTGTCCACTAAAAACTTAACTATCGCGGCTCCTTGACTTGGGCTAATCCGGAAGTCCACTAACTCCGCGCCTTCCTCCGCCAGAATAGGCAAGGCTGTTTCCCTTATTATATCCAGCAACACCGTATCCATAATAATAAAAAAGTGGGTTTTTACAAA
>JAZDEE010000205.1:0-8484 GCA_043809065.1 Candidatus Omnitrophota bacterium
TCAGAAGAAGTAATATTTATGCCTATTTCTTTTAATTGTTTTGCCGATACCGATGAAGGAGCGCCGCTCAATAGACATACGCCTTTTTGCGTCTTAGGAAAAGCGATCACTTCCCTAATACTGGTTTCTTCCAATAAAAGCGCGATAAATCTGTCTAATCCTAAGGCAATTCCTCCGTGCGGAGGCGCGCCGTATTCTAAGGCGCGCAATAAAAAGCCGAAACGATCTTCCGCTTCTTGTTTATCAATCTTCAAAAGCTCAAATACTTCTTCCTGCAATTTCCGCTGATGAATCCGGATACTTCCGGAAGCAATCTCTACCCCGTTAAGAACCAAGTCATACGCTCTAGCTGAAATATTGCGTAAGTCTTGCGATAACTGATTGTTTTGGGGCGCGGTGAAAGGATGATGTTCTGATTCCCATCTTTTTTCCTCCTCGTTAAATTTAAAAAGAGGAAAATCGGTTACCCAGACAAATCTAAACTCATTCTTTTTGTTTGTTCTTAAATCAGGCTTATCCGTTTTATATTTGTTTTGGGATTCCGTATAAGTCAGGCGGGGAAACGGTATCTCCAAAGTTTGGTTTAGGATTTTCTCGAAAATAAGTTTTAATAAATTCTCCACAAGTTCCAATATATCCTTTTCTTCGATGAAAGACATCTCGATATCCAACTGAGTAAATTCCGGCTGCCGGTCGGCCCGTAAATCCTCATCACGCAAACACTTCGCGATTTGGAAATATCTTTCCATTCCGCCGACCATGAGGATTTGTTTAAACAACTGGGGCGACTGCGGCAAGGCGTAAAATTTTCCCGGATTCAGACGGGAGGCGACCAGATAGTCCCTTGCCCCTTCCGGGGTGCTTTTGGTTAAAAGAGGAGTCTCGATTTCAATAAACTTATGCGTATCCAGAAAATCCCTTATTGTTTTAATAACCTGATACCGGAAGACTATTTTTTGCGCTATCTGCGGCCGTCTTAAATCCAGATACCGGTAGGAGAAACGAAGTTCCTCGGTTATTTCATTATCCATGGTATCTATTTCAAAAGGACAAGGCTGAGAAACACCCAGCACCGTATATTTAGAGCAGAACACTTCAATTTGTCCGGTATGCATTTTAGGGTTTTCTGTTCCTTTGGGCCGGCGGTTCACTTTGCCTGTTACAGAAATTACATACTCCGAGCGCAGTTCAGAAATTTCTCCAACCATTTTTTTTCCGCCGAAAACGACTTGGGTAATTCCTTCCCGGTCGCGCAGGTCAATGAAAACTATGTTACCGTGGTCTCTGCGGCTGTGTATCCATCCGCAAAGCGTGGTTTCTTCTCCAATATTTTTCTCGTCTAATTGTCCGCAGGTATGAGTGCGCAGCATTATTTTTTCAACTCCGTCATTAACATATTTAGATTTATTAGTGGTACCTCTTTTTGTTCTTTCGTCCGCATATCACGTACAATAATCACTCCTTTTCTCAACTCATCCTCACCTAAGATGGCTGCGGACACAGCGCCCAGCTTATCCGCAAGACGCATTTGGCCTTTGAGTGATTTATCTTGATAATTTATTTCGCAGGATATGCCGGCTTTACGCAGGCTATATACCAGAGGAAAAACTGCCTGTTTTGCTTTTTCTCCCAGAGTGCAAATAAAAAGTTGCAGCGGTTCTTCAGCAAAACAGACATTGATTTTTTCTTTTTCAGCGCTTAAAGCAGTAATTAAACGCTCTATGCCCAGAGCAAACCCTATCGCGGGTCTTGACGGCCCTCCCAGGTCGCTGACCAGGTTGTCATACCTTCCTCCGGCTCCCAAGGCATTTTGCGCGCCTAAATGCGGGCTGATTATTTCAAAACAGGTTCTGGTATAATAGTCCAATCCGCGCACCAAATATGGGCTAATTTCATATTTTATGTCCAGATTCTTTAACCCATCCTGCACACATTTAAAGTGTTGTAAACAACCTTCACATAGAGAATCAATAATATGCGGAAGCTGTTCTACTATTTTCTTGCATTCTAAGTTTTTACAGTCAAAAATTCGTAATAAATTTATTTTGTACCGGCTGTGGCAGTCCGGACATAGAAACTTTAATTTCGGTTTAAGCAGGTTTTCTAAAACAAGTTTATACCTTTGCCTGTCTTCGGGGCAGCCAATACTATTTATCTGAAGCGCATAACCTTTCAGACCAATTTTTTCTATAATGGTTACCGCTAAAGAAATTACCTCAATATCCAGATATGGGCTGTCGGCTCCTATTGCTTCTACCCCGAGATGATGAAATTGGCGCAATCTTCCGGCCTGAGGTCTTTCGGCGCGAAACATCGGGCCGAAATAAAAAAACTTAGCGATACTTGCATCTTTATCCAAGCCGTGTTCTAAATACGCCCTGACTACTGAGGCCGTTCCTTCCGGACGCAGACAAAGCCTTCTTTCCTTGCGGTCCAAGAAAGTATACATTTCTTTGCGCACAATATCCGAACTTTCGCCAATGCTTCGGCTGAAAAGACGCTCTTCTTCCAATAAAGGAGTGCGGATTTCCTGGTAGGCAAAATTAGCGCAAATTTTTTTAGCTTCTGTTTCTATTGCCCGCCATATGTTAATTTCGTTAGGCAGGATATCTTTTGTTCCTTTAACGGCCTGGATTTCCATTTCTTCGAGAACCTTTATTGTTTCGACTCTGGCGCCATAGATAAAAATTAGCGGGGCAGGTGTGCCTGCCCCCTTCCAATATAAATTTAATTCGGCTGTTCTAAGCCCGTCCCTACGGTATTACTCTGCAGCAATACTAAGTTTTTTTACATTAGCCGCCTGTGGTCCTTTTTCGCTTTGCACCAGTTCAAATTCTACTTCATCGCCTTCCTGCAGGGATTTGTATCCCTCTGCGTTAATCGCAGAGAAATGCACAAATACATCGCGGCCTTCCTGCTGTTCAATAAAACCGTATCCTTTGGAATTAGAAAACCATTTTATTTTGCCTGTAGTAGCCATATTTTTTCCTTTCTTTTATTTAAGATATGGAAATATTAAATAAAATTTGTATGGATATTATTTTATTTGATGTTTCATAACTAAGCCCGGTTTAAAGACTACCACTTTTTTCGGAGCTACCGGAACTGTTTCTCCCGTGCGCGGATTTCTTCCTGTTCTACCCCGTCTGGATTTAATCTTAAAGATTCCAAAATTACGCAGTTCTACTTTTTCTCCTCTCACCAAAGCGGCAATAATTTCGTCTAATGTCTTTTGAACAACCTTTTTAACGTCAATCTGTTTAATGTTGCTTTCTTCAGCAATTTTAAGTACGATTTCTTTCTTAGTCATTTTGCCTGCACCTCCTTTTCATAACTCTAATATTCTTCAAGAGTTAAATCTTACCACTAAACAAATATTCTGTCAAGAAAATTCCTCCGTTTACTACTCCGCGAAGCACGTTACGCGGCACGCTGCGGATATTTTTTTTTATAGAACGAGTTGTTATCCAACCTGCTTTTCCCCGCGTCACTGTTTTTTTTATCGATTTGGACCGCTTCTTCTCCTGCAACACCGGTAAGTTCTAAAAAAAGCTCTTCACAAGGGGCAATATTAAATTGCCTACCGACTTTGACCTGAATCTTCCGGTTATCTTGCTGCAGGAAATTTATAATGACAGGCGTCTGGCCGGGATATTTTTTTAAAATACGCTTTAAATTCTCCAGCCGGTCTTTCTGCAAAGCGGCCAAAGAAACATTGATTAAAAGAGACTGGGTAAATTGGCGGTAAACCTCAGGCAGAGGAATTAATTCTTCAGCAACTATTTTGGGTTCCTGCTCCCGTAAATTTATTCTGCCGCTGACAAAAACCGGGGCATTTGGTTGGATGTTTTGGAGATACTGGGAATAAACTTTAGGGAATACAATCACTTCTATACTGCCTTCAATGTCTTCCAGGGTAATCACGGCCATCCGCTCATTTCGTTTGGTGGTAATAGCGCGAAGTTTATGAATCATCCCTCCCACAGCCACTTCCTGGCCTTCCGTCAAGTTAAGAAGTTCCTGAGTAGAGTGACTGGCATAAGCTTGCAGTGTTTTGCAATAGCGGCTTAACGGATGCCCGGTGATATAAAATCCCAACAGTTGTTTTTCATAAGAAAGAAGCTGGCTTTCCGGCCATTCAGGAATATTGGGCATCTCATAAAAATGCTTTTTGAAAGTGCGATTTTGCGCGCCGGAGTCGAAGAAAGAAATCTGCCCGTTTTCCCGATCGCGCTGAAATTTTTGGGCTGTCTCCATAGTTTTATCCAATGCCTCTAAAAGCTGCGACCGGAAATGTCCGATACTGTCAAAGGCCCCGCATTTAATCAAACTCTCGATTACTTTTCTGTTAACTAATCTGGAATCAGTATATTCACAAAATTCATCAAGAGAAGTAAACCGCCCATATTTGTTTCTGGCCTGAATGATCGATTCGATGGCATTTTCGCCGACATTCTTTACCGCGGAAAGACCAAATCTGATCGTTTTATCGGAAACCATGGTGAATTTAGAGAAACTTTCATTGACGTCCGGCGAAAGAATCTCTATTCCCATGTTATCCGCTTCGGTGATATAATTAGCGATTTTATCGGTATTATCTTTTTCACTGGTTAACAGAGCCGTCATAAACTCTACCGGAAAGTTGGCCTTAAGATAAGCGGTGCGGTAAGAAATCATCGAATAAGCCGTGGAATGAGATTTATTAAACCCGTATCCGGCAAAATACTCAATCAAATTAAAAATCTTGGCGGCTACAGTATTCTTAATTTTATTATCCACACATCCCTGGATAAAATGTTTTTTCTGTTCTTCCATAACCTCGGGGTTCTTTTTACTCATCGCTCTTCTTAGAATATCGGCCTGGCTCAAACTGAAGCCGGCCAGTTCACTGGCAACGCGCATTACCTGTTCCTGAAAAATGATGATGCCGTAAGTTTCTTCCAAAATAGGCCGCAGGCGTTCAGTATCATAAGTTATAGGCACTTGTTTATGTTTACGTTTAATAAAATCATCAACCATCCCGCTCCCGATAGGCCCGGGACGGTATATAGCTAAAAGGGCGATAATATCCTCGAATCTTTCCGGCTTTAATTTTTTAAAAAGGTCACGCATACCCCGGCTTTCCAGCTGAAACACCCCCACAGTTTTTGCCGCGCTAAGTAATTCGTAGGTCTTGCGGTCATCCAGGCTGATGTTATCTAAATCTATAGCCATCCCCTTCATCTTTTTGATGATTTTTATTGTTTCATCGATCACCGTCAGGGTGCGTAAACCTAAAAAATCCATCTTCAAGAGACCAATCTTTTCCAAAGAACTCATGGCCACGCCGGTAGTAATTTGTCCATCGCTGGTTTTAAAAAGCGGGACGTGATTAGTCAGTTCCTCTTCACAAATTACCACCCCGGCTGCATGCGTGGAAGCATGGCGGGTTAATCCCTCTAAAGACAAGGAAATATCCATCAGCTGTTTGACCTGAGTATCTTCTTTATATAAAGTCATTAATGCCGGTTCCACTTCTAAAGCGGCAGTTAAAGTAATATTCAGGTCATTGGGGATAAGCTTGGCAATCTTATCTACGTCGGCATAAGGCATGCCCATTACCCTTCCGACATCCCGCACCACCGCCTTGGCGCCCATCGTGCCAAAAGTTATAATCTGGGAAACATTATTTTTCCCGTATTTGTTGGTTACATAGTTGATCACTTCATTGCGCCGTTCATAACAAAAATCAATATCTATATCCGGCATTGTTACTCTTTGGGGATTAAGAAAACGTTCGAAAATCAAACCATACTTCAGAGGGTCAACATCGGTAATCCCCAACGCGTAACTGACCAGGCTCCCGGCCGCGGAACCGCGCCCCGGGCCATGCGGAATACCTTGTTCTTTGGCGTAATGTATAAAGTCCCAGGCAATAAGAAAATAACTTACATATCCGGCATTGCGGATGACTTCCAGTTCCGTATTTAACCTCTTAACAATTTCTTCTCCTACACTGGGGTATCTTTTTTGCAGTCCTTCGCGGCATAACTGGGATAGAAATTCCTCTCTGGATTTACCTTCAGGAGGCTGAAATTGCGGAAGATACGTTTTCTTGAAATCAAACGTGACATTGCATTTCTCCGCGATTTCCATAGTGTTGGATAACGCGTGCGGGATATCCTGAAACGCCTTTTGCATTTGCCGGGAATCTTTAAAAAAGAATTCGTTAGTGGAGAATCTTAATCTATTCGGATTGGAGAGCAGTGTTTGCGTCTGGATACATAGTAAGGCATCGTGCGCTGCGGCATCGTTTTGGGTAAGATAGTGCACATCATTAGTGGCAACAACAGGAATAGACAGTTTTTTACTCAGCTCCAGCAATGCTTTATTGACGGTTTCCTGGTCTTTAATCTTATTGTCCTGGAGTTCAAGATAAAAATTATTTTGCCCGAATATTTCCTTATATTCGGCGGCTGTATTTAACGCTTTATCGGCCTGCTTGCTTAAAATCAACTGGGGTATTTCGCCATGCAGGCAGGCGCTCAGCCCGATTAGCCCGCGGGAATATTTCCGAAGTATCTCTTTGTCTATTCTCGGCTTATAATAAAACCCTTCCAGGAAACCCGCGCTGACCAGCTTTAATAAATTCTTATAGCCTTCTTCATTCTCAGACAGTAAAAGCAGGTGGTGCATCTCCTGTGTAGTTTTATCCAGCATACTGGCAGGAGCGACATATACTTCACAGCCGATAATCGGCTTGATCCCGCAAGCGCGGCAAGATTGGTAGAATTCCACCATGCCAAAAAGATTGCCATGATCAGTTATTGCTAAGGAGGAAAATTGCAGTTCCTGAGCTAACTTAAGGAGAGGTTCTATCTTACAGGCTCCATCCAAGAGGCTATATTGGGTATGAATATGCAAGTGAACAAAATCACACTTTCCGGCCATAGCCGCAATATTACACCGAATCCCGAAGATTGTCAAGGCAAAGAGCAAGCAAAAATGTCCTTTACAATTCAATATATGAATGATATATTGTCTTTAATGTATGAACATTTTTTCGGCTTAAAAGAAAGACCGTTTAACGTTACTTCCGATCCGGCTTTTCTTTTCTTCAGCCGCCGGCATAAAGAAGCGCTGGCCCATCTTATCTACGGAATAAATGAGCGCAAAGGATTTCTGGAAATTACCGGCGAGATTGGCACCGGGAAAACTACTTTATGCAAGGCCCTGTTAAATTCCCTGAATAACGAGACAAAAACGACCTTAATCTTAAATCCCGATTTATCTAAAATACAGCTTTTGAAAGCAATATTACAGGATTTGGGCATTAATTCCGAGAAAAACACAACGATTGAATTGACTAATCAATTAAACGACTTCCTTATCCGGCAGCTTTACATAGGTAATAACGTAGTCTTGATTATTGACGAGGCGCAAAATTTAAAACCAGCAATGCTGGAACAAGTGCGGCTGTTGTCTAACCTGGAAACAACAAAAGAAAAACTGTTGCAAATCGTATTAGTGGGACAGCCGGAATTAAGAGATAAACTACAGTCTCCGCGGCTGCGGCAGTTACGGCAAAGAATCAGCGTGCGTTATCACATCCTCCCTTTGGAGCAAAATGAAATCGGCACCTATATTAACCACCGACTGTGCATAGCCGGAGGCAATGACGGCGCAATTAGTTTCGCCGAAGATGCTATTCGGGAAATCTTTAACTATTCTTCCGGTATCCCCAGGGTAATAAATATCGTGTGCGATAAAACACTTTTAGCCGCTTTCGTGCAGGAAAGCCGGACTATTACCAAAAGTTTAGTCACAAAATGTATACGGGAACTGGAAGGAAACGACGGAGGAAGCTTATGAGTATTATAAATGAAGCCCTGAAAAAAGCAGAAAAAGAAAAAAAGAATAGTCCTCACTCGCAAATTTTCCTATCCGATACGATGGGGAATTTAAAAAGAGAGGCGCAAAGATTCGCCTTAAGAAAGTATCTGTTTTGGACCAGCACAGGCGTTTTTTGTCTTGTCGGAGGAGTCTGGGCAATTATCAATATAAATATGTTTCGGACACCTAAAGATATATTTAAAGAAAACGCTCCGGCAAACATTACTGCCGCGCAAGGGAAAAACAGTTGGATTCCTCCCTCGGTGAATGCACCGGAAACCCCGGCGATTTTTCGGTTAAGTGGTATTATTTTTGATAAAGGCAAATCTTTAGCAATTATCAATCAAGAAGTACTCAGTGAAGGCGCCTCTATAAACGGCGCGAAGATTACAGAAATTTGCTCTGATTGCGTGAAATTATCTTTTAAAGATGAGGAAATTGTTTTAAATATAGAATAGATAGGGAGGTAATAAATAGGGACAGGGGGCTGTCCGATAATTGTCCTGAATAAAAAACAATGTTCCTAATTTGCTCTTTCTCGAAAAAATGGATTAAAGCTACTTCTAACTTGCTTGATTTTTTAGTTAAGCGCCCAATTAAACTGCTTTTTCT
>JAZDEE010000206.1:0-7359 GCA_043809065.1 Candidatus Omnitrophota bacterium
AAAAGAGGACATCGGCAGAAATTGATTTTAGTGAAAGTAAAAGAAATAATTACAAAATAACCAAATACCTGCCGACAGACAGGGAGGTCTTTTGGTAATTAGTTATTTCAATCAGGAGGTTTAACAAATGGCACATAAAAAAGGAATGGGCAGCAGCCGTAATGGCCGGGACAGTCATTCACAGCGTTTAGGAGTCAAGCGTTTTGCCGGACAAACCGTTACTGCCGGTAGTATCCTTATCCGACAAAGAGGGACCAGGTTCTTTCCCGGATTAAATGTAGGGATGGGAAAAGACCATACGCTTTTTGCCAAAATAGCCGGAACAGTTATCTTTAATAAACCCCGGATGGTTAGCGTGCTTCCTCTAGCCACTGCTAATTAACGTATATGTTCGATAATGCCCAAATATATGTAAAGGCAGGAGACGGGGGAAAAGGATGTACCAGCTTTAAGGGTAAAAAATTTACCCGCTACCGGCGCAGTGACGGAGGCCCGGGAGGAAAAGGCGGTAATGTCTTTATTAAAGCCGACATAAACATCCACAGCCTGGATAGTTTCCGGTATAAACATCTTTTTCACGGCGAAAATGGAGGGATGGGGCAGGATAACCATAAGAAAGGTAAAGATGCCCTTCCGCTGACAATTAAAGTCCCCTTAGGCACCATCGTGCGGGATACCAAAAATCATTTATTACTCGGCGATTTACAACAAAACAATGAAGAAATAATAGTCGCTCACGGAGGCTCCGGAGGAAGAGGCAATACCAGAAACAACCCGGCCACTGCCGGCGGTCCCGGGGAAGAACGTTACCTTTCTTTAGAATGGAAACTTATTAGTGATGTAGGTATAGTCGGCTGTCCCAATGCCGGGAAATCGGCATTCCTTGCCCAGGTCTCTTCCGCCCGTCCCAAGATTGCCGCCTATCCTTTTACCACCACTTCTCCTTCTTTAGGCCGGTTGGAATTCGCTGATGCTCAGGTTTCTTTTTCTTTAACTCTGGCCGAGATGCCTGGATTAATTAAAGATTCGCACCAGGGTAAAGGGTTGGGCATAAATTTCTTACGCCATATAGAGCGGATTAAGGCACTGATTCTGATCATTGATATGTCCGGACAGGAAGGGAAAAGTCCTTTAGCCGATTATCAAGAACTGAAAAATGAACTGCAACATTACAACCGGGAATTCCTTAAAAAACCCTGGTTCATCGCGGCCAACAAAATGGATATTCCCGAAGCGGAAAAAAATTTAAAAGTATTCCGGTCTAAGGTTAAAAAAAAGGTCTATCCTATTTCCGCGCTGACCGGACAGGGAATCGACAAACTTATTGCTGGTTTACAACTCCACTTTCAAAACAGTGTTATGGAAAACTCTAAGGGATAGAGCTTCAACACTTTATTGAACAAGGTAAAGTTATGGAACGAAAATTGCCGGTTAATCCTAAAAGAATCGTCGTTAAAGTAGGAACCGGCATACTTACCTCCCCTAATTATCTGCCGAATAAAGCCTGGATCAAAAAACTAACCGCCCAAATCGCCGCTTTAATTACTGACCAGAATATACAAGTAATATTAGTTACCTCCGGAGCAATCGGCGCCGGAATGGGCCTGTTAGGACTATCGGCCAGACCCAAACTCCTTCCCCAGCAGCAGGCGGCAGCGGCAATCGGACAAAGTCAGTTAATGAAAATCTACAATTCTTTTTTTAAAGCGCATAATTTACTGACTGCCCAGATCCTTCTGACTAACGAGGATTTAAGCAGCCGGCAAAGATACCTGAACGCTAAGAATACCCTGCTTACCCTGTTAAACTATAAGGTAATTCCCATAATTAACGAAAACGACACGGTTTCGGTGGAGGAAATAAAATTTGGCGATAATGATAGACTCTCAGCGCTGGTAGCCGCCCTGATTCAAGCCGATTTGCTTATTATCCTCTCTGACGTTGACGGACTGTATACCGGCGGAATAGAAAAAAGTAAACCCGGGCAAAAAAAAGCTATCCTGCCCTTAGTGGCAGAAATTACCCCGGAAATCGAAAAACTGGCCACTGCCGGTAAAAGCAAAGCCGGTACCGGAGGAATGATTAGTAAAATAGCCGCCGCCAAGATCTGCGGCACAACCGGACTGCCCTGCGTTATTGCCAATGGAAAGACCCCCGGAATACTCGACAAAATATTAGCCAATAAAAATATCGGCACCTTATTCCTTCCTCAAGAAGAACAGCTCGCCGGTAAGAAAAGATGGATCAGATTCAATACAAAAGTAAAAGGACAAATTATTGTAGATGAAGGGGCAAAAGAAGCATTGTCTTTAAAGAATAAAAGTCTCCTGCCTAAAGGAATTACCGCGGTTCAAGGTTCATTCGCGATAGGAGACACAATCAGTATACTCGATCAACAAGGACAGGAATTTGCCCGCGGACTGGCCAATTATTCATCGGAAGAACTGCATAAAATTAAAGGCCAAAAGAGTTCTCAAATAGAAGCGGTCCTGGGATATAAATATTACGATGAAGTAATTCACCGGGACAATTTGGTAATACTTTAGACAGGTTAGCGGTTTGCGGAAACCGTAAAACCGCACACCGCCAACCGCTAACCGCAAACCATATAAAAGAAATGACCAACATAGCCTATATTTTCCCTGGACAAGGCGCTCAATATACAGGAATGGGAAAGGATTTTTACGCCCAAAGCCCTCAGGCCAGAGCGATTTTTGAACAGGCAGACCAAATATTAGGCTTTGAGTTAAGCCAATTGATCTTCTCCGGCCCCATTGAACAGCTTACCCAGACAGTCAACTGCCAGGCAGCCATCTTTACTGCCAGCATTGCCTATCTGAACACATTGCAGGCCAAAAACCTGCCCCTGACTATAACCCGCACTGCCGGGTTAAGTTTAGGTGAATATAGCGCGTTGGTTGCTTCCGGCGCCCTTAGTTTCCCGGAAGGCCTGAAATTAGTCCGGGCCAGAGCCGAATTTATGGAAGAAGCGGCGCGCTTAAACCCGGGAGGTATGCTTTGTCTTATTGGTATATCCATAGAAAACGCCCGGCAAATTTGTAACCAAACCCAAGCGGAAATTGCCAATCTGAACTGTCCGGGCCAAATAGTCGTTTCCGGAACCCCGGAAGCATTGGAACAAACTAAAGAAAAGGCCAGGGAACAAAATGTCAAACGGGTCATTCCTCTGCAAGTAAGCGGCGCTTTCCATTCTTCGCTGATGACGCCTGCCGCCCAAAAATTAGCCCTGTTTTTAGAAAATATACACATCCAGTCCCCTCAAATACCCATAGTCAGCAATGTTACCGCCCAGGAAGAGAGTCTGCCCCAAAAAATCAAAGACAATTTAGCTAAACAAGTCGTAATGCCGACCCGCTGGGAAGACACGATCAAATTCATCAGCGCGCAAGGGACTAAAACCTTTATTGAAATCGGGCCGGGGAAAGTGCTGGCCGGTCTCTTACGCAAGATAGACCCCCAGTTAAAAGTATATTCTATTGAAACAATGGAAGATATAGAAAAATTTGCTTTAGTTTTCTAACACAAGTAGCGTAAAAATATAAAAATTCGAAATACGAATATCGAAATCCGAAACAAATCCGAATTTTCTAATGCTTAAATGTTAAAAACCATATTCTTTAGGTATTTGTTTTGGTCATTTGTATTTTGAGAATTTGAACATTGTTTCGAATTTCGGATTTCGTGCTTCGAGTTTAGTCTTAACATATTATACAAGGAGAATAAATATGCTTTTAAAAGGAAAAACTGCTATTATTACCGGTGGAGCCAGGGGTATCGGCAAAGAAATCGCCCTTAAGTTTGTCCGGGAAGGGGCAATGGTCGCTATTGCCGATGTGAATCCTCAGGGTTTAGAAGCAGCTCAAAAGGAACTGCTCGCTTATTCCGAGAATGTGTTAACCTTCGTCCTGGACGTCACGGACTATCAGCAGGTAGAACAAGTAGTGGATAAAACGCTTGACAAATTTAAAAAGATTGATATACTAATCAACAATGCCGGAATTACCCGCGATTCTCTCTTGCTGCGCATGAAGGATGAAGACTGGGATAAAGTGTTGGCAGTCAATCTAAAAGGAACGTTTAACTGCACTAAAGCTGTATCCAAAGTAATGCTCAAGCAAAAAAGCGGCAAGATTGTGAATATCGCTTCTATTATCGGCATAATGGGTAATGCCGGGCAGGCAAATTACGCGGCATCTAAAGCCGGAATCATCGGGTTAACCAAAAGCACGGCTAAAGAATTGGCCTCCCGGGGAATTAACGTCAACGCTATTGCGCCGGGTTTTATTCAAACCGATATGACGGCAGTGTTAACTGACGCGATTAAAGAAAAAATGCTGGAGGCGATTCCCTTAAAACGACTGGGAAAACCCGAAGACGTAGCCAATTTAGCCGCGTTTTTGTCCAGTGAAAACGCTGATTACATTACCAGCCAGGTAATTTGTATTGATGGCGGTATGGTTTAACATAAAAGGAAGGCACAGAAATAGTATTATGATTCGTGTCGAAAAGAGGAGGATAAAAAAATGGCTTTAGCAAATGATGTGAAAGCAATCATTGCGGAACAACTCAGTGTGAAAGTAGAAGAGGTAACCGATAACGCTTCTTTCGTGGATGATTTAGGAGCCGATTCCCTGGATACCGTAGAATTAGTTATGGCCTTAGAAGAAAAATTCGGAATCGAGATTCCTGACGAAGACGCGGAAAAAATGACCACGGTAGGAGATGCTATCCGTTATCTGGAAGAAAAAGCAAAGAAATAATTTCTCCATTATTTATATATAGAGAGTAATTCCTTTATAAAAACTATGGATAAAAAAAACAGGGTTGTAATCACCGGGTTAGGGATTATTTCACCGGTAGGCAACGACGTAGATACATTCTGGAACGCTTTAGTTAACGGTAAAAGCGGAATCAGCGCTATTAAACAATTTGATGCCTCAGAGCATACGTCTCAGATTGCCGGCGAAGTCAAGGATTTCGACTGCTCTATGTATCTCAACGGCAAAGAACAACGCCGGATGGATAAATTTGTACAGTTTGCCCTGGTAGCGGCTTACCAGGCGACAGCCAATGCCCAACTGGACATAGCCAAAGAAAATCCCTTTGAAATAGGCGTGCTGATCGGTTCCGGAATCGGGTCTCTTTACACCATTCAGGAACAAGTTAAGAATCTAATCAATAAAGGCCCCTCCCGAATGTCTCCTTTCACTATCCCAATGCTGATAGTGAATATGGCCGCCGGTCAAATAGCTATTTCCTTAGGCGTAAAAGGCCCTAACTCCGCGGTAGCCACAGCCTGCGCTTCCGGCGCGCACGCCATTGGCGACGCCTTTAGGATTATTCAGCGCGGAGAGGCCGAGGTAATGATTACCGGAGGAACAGAAAGCTGCGTATGCGCCACCGGAGTAGGGGCATTCTGCGCGATGAAAGCACTGTCTACACAAAATAGCGAGCCGGAAAAAGCCTCGCGGCCTTTTGATAAACAACGCGATGGCTTTGTGATAGCGGAGGGAGCCGGGGTAATAATATTAGAAAGCCTGGAACACGCCCGGCAGCGCAACGCCCGGATTTATGCCGAAATCGTAGGTTACGGAATGAGCGCCGACGCCTATCACATTACTGCTCCCGACCCTACCGGTGAAGGCGCCGCTTACGCGATGAATAAGGCCTTGCAAGACGCCCAGGTTAAACCAAATGAAATTTCCTATATAAACGCCCACGGCACATCCACCTTGCTTAATGATAAAGTAGAAACCATAGCTATCAAGCGGGTTTTTGGGGATTACGCCCGGAAGTTGCCGGTCAGCTCCATAAAGTCAATGACCGGTCATTTGTTAGGGGCAGCCGGGGCCGTTGAATTTATCGCCTGTTGCTGCACTATTAACAATAATGTCATTGCCCCCACTACCAATTATGAAACACCCGACCCTGATTGTGACCTGGACTACGTTCCCAATCAGGCCCGGGCAGCCAAGGTAGATGTCGTAATGTCCAATTCCTTAGGATTCGGCGGACATAACGCGACTTTAATCGTCCGACGGTTTAAATCGTAACAAAAGGGGAAAAGATGGATTATCAATTTAATGAACAGCAGAAAATGATTCAGGAATTAACCAGAAAGATTGCCCAGGAAAAAATTAAGCCTAAGGCCGCGGAATACGATGAGAAAGAAGAATTTCCCTGGGAAATAATGAAAACACTGGCTAACAGTGATTTATTCGGCGTTTATATAGAGGAAAAATATGGAGGGTTAGGCGGCGGCGTATTGGATTTAGCCATTGCCACCGAAGAATTGTCCTGCGCCTGCGGCGGAGTTGCTGTCTGTTACGCGGCTAGCGCGTTAGGAACGTATCCGATAATTCTATTCGGTAATGATGCCCAAAAACAAAAATACTTGCCGGCTTTGGCCGGCGGTAAAAAATTAGCGGCTTTTGGACTCACCGAAGCCGCCGCCGGAAGCGATGCCGGCAATATTCAGACCACGGCCAAAAAAGATAGTAATCACTACATCCTAAACGGCACTAAACAATGGATTACCAACGGCGGTGAAGCCGAAATTTACACCGTGGTCGCTATGACCGATAAAAATAAAGGGGCCCGAGGCGCCAGCGCCTTTATCGTGGAAAAAGATACCCCTGGTTTTACCTTTGGAAAAAAGGAGAAGAAACTGGGTATCCGCGCCTCCGCTACCAGAGAACTAATCTTTACCGACTGTAAAATACCCCGGGAAAATCTCATTTCCAAAGAAGGGATGGGATTTATCGTGGCTATGCGCACCTTTGATTCCTCCCGTCCAGGAGTTGCCGCCCAGGCCGTGGGCATTGCCCAGGGGGCATTGGACTTGACTATTGAATATCTAAGGCAAAGGGTGCAGTTTGGCAAGCCTATTTCTTCTTTTCAGGGAGTTCAATTTATGTTAGCTGATATGGCAACGGAAATTGAAGCCGCCAGGGCCCTGGTTTATGCCGCCTGCCGGCTGGTTGACAGCGGCGCGAAAGATGTAGCCAAGGCCTCCAGTATGGCTAAACTCTTTGCTTCCGACGTATGTATGAAAGTCACTACTGACTGTGTCCAGCTTTATGGCGGGTATGGCTATATGCGCGATTATCCTATTGAGAAATTTATGCGCGACGCCAAAATCACCCAAATCTATGAAGGCACCAATCAAATTCAACGCGATATTATCGCCCATCATCTGATTCGGGAAAGCCTGGCTAAAAAATAGTAAATATTCGGTAATGTAGGGGCGGGCCTTGCGTCCGCCCGAACCCCTTTGTTGTTTTTGTTGCGGGCGGACGCACGGTCCGCCCCTACATTTATATTTTGTATGGTATACAA
>JAZDEE010000207.1:0-2472 GCA_043809065.1 Candidatus Omnitrophota bacterium
GATTCTCAACAAAGTGGAGTTCATCGCTGATCTTGACGAAGTGCCATTCCCTGATTATTCGGATATTAGCGGCGTTACTTTGCATGACTACGGTAATATTAAATTTAAATATGCCCCGGGTTTATTAGCGCGTCAGTATCCGTCAGCCGTTACCATTACTTCCCGGGGGTGTCCGTATAGATGCATATTCTGTGCCGGCCGGACCGTCAGCGGGGCTAAAATGCGGTTCAGGAGCGCGGAAAATGTGCTTGAAGAGATCGGTGGCCTGTATAACAAAGGCATTAGAGAAGTGATCTTTTTAGACGACCATTTCCTGGCGAATAGGAACCGCGCGCTAAAAATAATGAACGGCATCCTGGAAAACTACAACGGACTTACATGGAAATGCGTCAATGTTACTGCCTGGCTGTTAGACGAGGAAATCCTCAGGCTTATGTATAAGAGCGGCTGCAATTTTATTACCGTATCTATTGAATCCGGAAATCAGAAGGTTCTTACAAGTATAATAAAAAAACCGATTCGTCTGGATACGATCCCCGCGAAGTTGGACCTTGCTAAGTCCATCGGTTTTGACGTGATTGCGAATTTTGTTTTCGGATTCCCGGGGGAGACATGGGAACAGATACGGGATACGTTCCGATATGCTGAAAAGCTCAATGTCGATATTGTTAATTTTCATATAGCCACGCCGCTTCCCAAGACCGAACTGATGGATCTTTGTTTACGGGGAAAACTGCTGCCAGATGACTATATGGCAAACATCTCCATTTATTCAGGTTACGGAAGGGGGCTTATCGCGACTAAGGAATTTACGCCGTTTGAACTGGAAGTTTTACGGTCATTCGAGTGGGATAGAATAAATTTTTCTTCTCCCGAACGGAAAAAGTCAATTGCCAGGATAAATGGGATAACCATGATAGAGCTGGAAGACTGGCGGATAAATACTAGGCGAAATCTTGGTGTAAACAGCATGGTTAAGAACATTATGTCTTCTTCGAAAGAGTAAGATATGGATATTAAAAGTTTTATCAGGCGGAACCGGTTAAAAGTTTTTCTGTTGCCGGTTTGTCTTTTTCTTAATGTTTTCTATTTTCCTTATCTTTATTATTTTTACAGCCGGAGATTAAAGCAAGTTTCCCGCAAACATCAATTATTTTTTCTTGCCCGGGATGAATTCGGCGCTATTTTACAGCTACTTTATTATGTCCGTTGTTGGACCAATGTGCGCAACGGTGCGGTCCTGGTTGTTTTTTCAACTCGAGCTGCGTTAATCAGGATGCTGGCCAGATATATTTGTCCTGCGGCGCAGGTTATTTCCCCTTGTGATTTATTTTCACAATTCATGCAAAAAGCGTTTGCCTCCTTTATGCGGCGGTTTGTTTTTTATCCTCTTTACTATAATTTATTAAGAAAATATCCCGAGGCGCTTTTTATTTATGAAACCAACAACGGTAAGAGCACCTATGTTAAATACCTGGATAATGTCTATAATAATCGTCTCCACGATAGTCCGTTTTGGGATGCTTACGTTCAGACGCGCGGCGTGTTTGATTGCCGGTATGACGTTCAACAGGATTCTTTCCAATTAGCTAAGGCTTCCACCGGGATAACCGTTGACGAAGTGCTAGTTTGCCATCTATTGAATGATTTAAAAATACCGGGCAGGTATGTGGTGATTAATATTAACGTCAAAGATTATTTTCACGAAACCGTAAATTTACGCCGCATCCGGCATTTTGAACGCTACAATGTGCTGATTGATTATTTAATCAATAAAGGCTATTCCGTGGTTTTACAGGGCAAAAGCGAACAACCTTATTTTAAATCACGGAAAGGATTCATTGATTATGCCCACGGTGTTTTCCAGTCGCCGGAAAACGATTTATTGCTTTTTTGCGGGTGTGAATTTTTTGTATCTTCCAAGACAGGAGCCGAAAGTTACGGCCTTTTATGCGATAAGCCGGTTTTAGGACTTAATTATACTGAACTGTGTACAATGCAGCCCAATATCCGGTTCCGGTTTTTTCCTAAGCGTATCAAAGATGAAAACGGTAAATATCTATCATGGCGTACAGTCTTAACGCATCCCGTCTATTTTCAAGTGGGCCGTATTTTGTCTACGCAAGAAAAAATAGAGTTTGTTGAAATGGAAGAGCATGAAATTATTGCTTCTTTGGAAGAATTTCTACAGCTTTTGCTCAAGCCGCGTGAACAATGGCTGAATTATAGTTTGCAGCAAAGAGAGTTTAAACAGATGCTGCATCCCGGTCATTTGGACCTTTACTATATCAGCGGCGTACCCTGCGAGGCTTATTTAAATGAAGAGGCCTAGGAATATGATGCGGAATATAAAGAGTTTTTTCGGGCGGTACTGGTTGATAAAAGTTTTTCTGTTGCCGGTTTGTCTTTTTCTTAATGTTTTCTATTTTCCTTATCTTTATTATTTTTACAGCCGGAGATTAAAGCAAGTTT
>JAZDEE010000208.1:0-2499 GCA_043809065.1 Candidatus Omnitrophota bacterium
TACGGCGGTACACGCGGTAAGGTTCAAGGGCACAACAAAAGACGAATCCACAGAGGATATTTATATCCAGGACGACCTGGTTGCCGAAACCGGGCTGATGATGGAGTTTATACACAGGAGCGTAAGAAAAGGCGTCCGCAAGGTATCGGCGCTGAAACAATTAACGCACGAGACGGTATGGCAGTACCCTCCGGACGCCATGCGCGAGCTGGTAGTGAACCTTGTGATCCACCGTGATTATAAAAACGCTTCGCCCGCCTGTTTGTTTATCTTTGACGACCGCATTGAGATGTGGAACCCGGGCGAGATGCCGAAAGACTTATCCATTGATAAGATCCAATCAGGCGATTATGAGCCCAGCGCAAGAAACCCTCTGCTTACACGTGTGTTTAAAGAGCTGGGGCTTATTGAAAACCTGGGGAGCGGCTTGCAGAAAGTCTGCCGGCTCCTTACGGATGCGGGTCTGCCCCTGCCTTTCATGGAAGCATCTGCCTCCGGCACCAGGATAGTGATCCGTTCAGAGAATCCTGAAAAGTATCCTGAAAAGTATCCTGAAAAGTACCCTGAAAAGTACCCTGAAAAGTATCCTGAAAATATTTCCAAATCCGGGGTTGCTGTGTTGAAGCTGATCAGCTCCGCGCCCAATATTACGCGCAAGGAAATAGCCCGTAAGACTAACCTTTCCCTGCCGGCTATAAAGAAGATAGTTTCGGGACTAAAAGGAAAAGGGCTGCTGCGCCGCATAGGCCCCGACAAAGGCGGCCACTGGGAGGTGGTGTCCCAATGACCCCGCCCCAACCCCGCCCCACCGTGGAATTAAATATACTGTCCCCGGAATTCCCCCGGAATTCCGTCCCATGTATGTGTCCGAACGGGAATTATGCCGGGGCTGTGGGTATTGTCGAATGGCATAAATCAGTTTGTTAAAAAAATGGATTAATAATGGACATGGATAAATTGAGGCTCCTTATTGCCGAAGGCGAGGGGCTGACTATTGAGTTCAAAGAGAAATACACCCCTAAGATCGATAGGGATATCGTCGCTTTTGCTAATACCAAGGGCGGGTATATTATTTTAGGCGTAAGCGACGGCGGGGTAATTCTTGGCGAGGCTCTAACCAATAAAATGAAGGCAGAGATAATTGATCTTGCCCGCAAATGCGACCCCGCCATTGAGATCAAGAAGATATCCCGCTATGAGGATTTAGTGGTTATCGAAGTTCCTGAAGGCGAAGAAAAACCCCACTCCTGCTCGTCCGGTTATTATATCCGCTTTGACGGTCTCAGTCAGAAAATGACACAGAAAGAAGTCCGGTTCCTATACAAGAACGCTGTCGCGGGCGTGTTTGAAGAAGAGATACATAAGAATTTTAGCTGGGAGGATGTTTCTCCTGAGAAAATCCAGGCGTTTTTCCGTGAGGCCAAAATATCACTCACTACGGTCAGCCCGCAGGATGCGCTGCAAAGTCTCAACCTGGCCGTAAAAGATGGCATCAAAAATGCCGGCGTGTTATTTTTTGCAAAAGAACCGCGGCGCCAGATTATACAGTGCCAGATGACCCTTGCGGCGTTTAAAGGCACAAGCCGCGTTCACATTTATGACCGCAAGGACATACAGGACGATCTGCTGACCCAGTATAAAGAGGCCATGATCTTTCTGGAGAAGCATTTAAATGTCAGAACGGAAATTACAGGTTTTGACCGCAAAGATATTTATGAAATACCGCTGGAAGCCCTGCGCGAGGCCGTAGCTAACGCTATCATTCATCGCGATTATACCGTCCGTGGTACCAGCATTATGGTTGAGGTTCATGAGGACAGGGTGGTTATCACTAATCCAGGCGGCTTCCCTTCAGGTATGAGCGCGCTAAAGCTGGGGTTTCTTTCCGTAAGGCGCAATGAGCTTATAGCTGATATTTTTGCAAGGATGAGCCGGATTGAACGGATCGGCTCAGGATTCAAGCGTATCCGGGAGTATATGGAATCCGCAAAACTCCCGTTTCCGGTGATAGAGAGTGACAGTTTCTTCTCTATTAATTTTAAACGCCCGCTATATACCTTAAAGGATTCCACTAAGAGTTCACTGACAAGGCCCCAGAGGGGGTCCCAGAGGGGGTCCCAGACAAGCTCTCAAAAAATTGTTAATTTGATGAGTGAGAATTCAGCTATTACAATTGAAGAATTAGCTCTAACTTTACATATCAATCCACGTACTGTTAAAAAACATATAAAAGTGTTAAGAAGTAAAGGCATTATCAAACGTATTGGTCCTGACTTCGGCGGCCACTGGGAGGTGGTGCCCCAATGACCCCGCCCCACCCCTGCCCCATCGGGGAATTAAATATACTGTCCCCGGAATCACCAGTATTATGTCACCGGATTAACAGCAGCCACTTATGACTCCCAGAGACCTTAAAAAACTGATAGCCGCCGGCGAATCCCAACCGCTGGAATTCAAGGCCTCTTTCTCCAATGAGACGGTTGAAACCATCGGCGCCTT
>JAZDEE010000209.1:0-3623 GCA_043809065.1 Candidatus Omnitrophota bacterium
CACCATCCAGTTGAAAAAGCCCACATCGTTCAGCACTCCGACCAGAATCATCATCCCGATAAGGAACAAAATAACGTCTAATGAAGCAAAGAGAATCAGGTTCTTCAAATCAATCGCGTGAATCAAAAGCGCGATGCCCGCCCCCAAAAAAACAAAGCTCAGCCGCAGCTCCCAAAAAAACAGCACTCCCAGAATAGTCATCGAAAAGATACCGGCGACAATAGCCTGCTGCAGTGTCAACCCAATCCTGCTGGTCCAGACCACCACAAGCAGCGATACCGCCGTAAGGAGCAAAAGATTCCGCCTCATATCACCAACCTTTCCCTGCTACTGCATTGTAGATGGGTTACTGCCCTAACTGTTTTTTTAGCCTTTTATATTCTTGCCAAATCCCTTCCGGTATACGATTGCCGAATCGCGCCAGAAACTTTTCTATCTCTTGCAGTTCGGTCTGCCACTGCGAAGAGTTAATCTCAAACAATTTATCCAGCGTGTCTTCAGTGATATTGGCGCCCTCGAATGCTAAATCTTCCGGACAAGGAATCAGTCCCAGCGCGGTTTCTCGCGCGCTAACGCGGTTATTGACCCGGTCTATTATCCATTTTAGGACGCGGATATTTTCCCCAAACCCCGGCCACATAAACTTACCATCTTCATCTGTCCTGAACCAATTCACCGCGAATATTTTAGGAGGATGGCTCAATCTTGTCCCTATCTTTAACCAATGCTTAAAATAATCCCCCATGTTATAACCACAAAAGGGATACATCGCCATTGGATCCCTCCTTAACACTCCTTCTTTATGAATTGCCGCCGCCGTAGTCTCAGAACCGGTTCTGGCGCCTAAAAATACCCCATGCTGCCAGGATGTCCCTTCCACAACCAAAGGTATCAGTTGTGTCCTTCTACCTCCCAGGATAATCGCGGAAATAGGCACTCCCTTAGGATTATCAAACTCCTTAGAAAGAGCCGGCGCATTGTAGATAGATACTGTAAAACGCGCGTTAGGATGAGCGGCCTTAGTGGCGGAATGAATATTCCAGGCTTTGCCCTGCCAATCCAGCATATCTTTACCGGCAACTCCGTCAATGCCCTCCCACCAGGGCTCGTTAGTATGGACATTCAATGCCGTATTCGTAAAAAGGGTCGGATAGAACTTACCCGCTTTCAGGGTCTTGACCATATTAGGATTAGTCTGCATAGAGGTCCCCGGGGCAACACCAAACAGACCAACTTCAGGATTAATGGCATAAAGCCTGCCGTCTAAGCCAACATTCAACCAGGCAATGTCATCGCCTAATGTCCAAATCTTATACCCCGGTAACACTGACTCAAGCATAGCCAGATTGGTTTTCCCGCAGGCTGAAGGCATCGCGGCAGTAACGTATGTTATCTGCCCCTGGGGGTCTTCAATTCCAATAATGACCATATGTTCCGCCAGCCAGCCTTCCTGATAACCCAGCCAGGAAGCGAGCCGCAGGGAAAAACACTTTTTCCCTAACAAGGCATTACCGCCATATCCCGAACCAATACTCCATACCAAATGCTCATCGGGGAAGTGCATAACAAAACGTTTATTAGGATCAAAATCGCCCACAGAATGCAATCCTTTTACAAAGTCATCCCTATTGCCGATTTTATCTATAACCGTTTTACTCATCCGTGTCATTATGCGCATACTTACAGCCACATAACTAACGTCGGTAAGCTGGACACAAGCCTTGGCATAAGGCGAATCCGGATGCCCCATCATATACGGAAGCACATACATAGTCTTGCCGCGCATACATCCATCGGATAATTGAGTAAGGAGTTTTTTTGCCTCATCAGGGCGCATCCAATTATTGTTAGGGCCTGCCGTATCCTTGTCCGAATGGCACACATAAGTCAGATGTTCTGTACGCGCCACATCCGTAGGATGGCTTCTATGCAAGTAGGCATTCGGCCACATTTGCTGATTGAGGGGATAAAAAACCGCCTGCTGCCCAATCTTCTCTTGTTCCATTCCTATTTTAATTATTTCCCGAGCTTCTTGTTCTGAACCGTTACACCAATAAATCCTCTTCGGTTTGGTCAGTTTTGCTTGTTCATCTACCCATTTTTCCAATGCAGTAGGCATTCCGTATTTTCCTCCTCTTCTAAGCAGAATTATCGGAGCAGGTATCCTTCGCAGGGTCAGGACAAGTTCCCTGCTCCCTATAAGATTAAATTATAATTAAAATTCTTCCGCAGCCGGACGATAAGCGCGCATCTCTTTTTTCTCCGCTCGTTCTTTTTTAGCCTGAAGCATCTTTTCCTTTGCTCTTTGGGAGCGCCTTCTTTTCTGGCGTCTTATTTTCTCGATGCGTTTTTTCTCTTCCGATTCTCTGCCTAATATAAGCGTCTCCAGCTTATTGGCGAGAATCCTGCGGGCGACAAATCTATTGATAGACTGCGAGCGTTCTTTTTGGCACTTTATCTCCAGTCCCGTTGGTTTATGTTTTAGATACACACACGCGGACGTTTTATTAACCTTTTGGCCGCCTTTTCCACTCGACCGGATAAATTTCTCTTCCAGGTCGCTTTCACGTATACCCAGTCTTTCCATTTTCGCCCTTAAGGCGTCTTCTTTGCTTCGGCTTACCCCAAACTGCATCGGCCCCTCTCGCGCCCCTGCTTCAGGTTACTCTTGCGCTGGTAACATCATATCAGGCACTTTCTGACTTGCCTCCGGAGATTTTTGGCCGGGCTCAACAATGTCCGTAATGACCTGCTGAGTTTTGTTTATGGCCTGAGTACCGGCATCTTTCACCGCTTCCACCGGATGGGTAATCTTTTGTACCCCCAGCTTAAAAAATTGCTGTAATATAGACCCCCGGAACTCTTTGCCAACTACTGCCTCCACTAAAGAGTATCCATCCCGCACATCGTCAAAGGTCTTTTCTATATTAAAAACAAACTCTTTAACTACAGGAGACACATCTTTCGAATAATCTTTAGAGATAATTTTGCCTATTTTCAGGGTTAACTTATCTATTTGGATGGATACCCGCTGCTGCTGTCGGTTTTCCTTGATTTTCTTTAGCTTACCTTGGCTTTGCCGAGAGGCCTCCGGCTTCGCCGCGAGGCGAGCAAGCGCTCTAATGGGAAAAGGCCGGCTCTGTTCTGTTCCTACCTGGGGATTGTCCTTTGTTTTAAACGCGGATAAAAGCGCGTCTCCATTTACCTGGCCTGTTTTGTTTCGTATGAAAAAATATTCCCGCACATCCAGCAGTAAAGTATAAAGATGAATTTCCTTTTTTTTAAAATAGTCCAATATATTAAAATGTACATATATTTCCGGGGCCCGTAATAGAATCGGTTCCTCATATCCCGGGGGATTAAAAATAACTAAATCCTTGATGTGTACCCGCGTCTTCAAAACGTTCACCGAGAAATGCCGCATTTCTATTTTACAGCCCGTGTTATTCCGCACAAAATCCGCAAGCAGTCTTTTCAGCAGTATATCTTTAACTACAGCCGCAAAAATAAATATTATGAGGAACGCCAGGCATAAGAAAAATACAACACGCTTAGACCGCATATCGCTTTATCCCTTCATTTTATTTAAATATTAAATAATAACACCACTGTCCGCAAAATAG
>JAZDEE010000210.1:0-7978 GCA_043809065.1 Candidatus Omnitrophota bacterium
GCATCGTTAATTGGAGAAACAAAATGTCCGTTTTTGTGTGTCATCAAGGAATTATACGGCCAGCTGACCGTAGAAGAACTGATCGACAAAATACAGAACTGCTCGATATTAGCGAACAGCGAAGAATTAATCGGAGATAAAACTATAGCGGAAGTTGCTCCCCATTGCTGCGGCGATAAATGTAACACGCTTAAAGACTACGGAAACTTTAAAGATCTGACCGTGGGAGAACTTATCGATAAGGTACAGGATCCCCGGCGCGCGGAACAAAAGAAAAAGATGGCCGAAACGTTCAAGGAATTGTTCGGGGACGTTAAAGTCAGCGAATTTAAAGCGCTGGCCGAGGATTGTCCCATTGTAGTTAAGATGGACGCTATTTCCGAACAAATAACCATGGGTGAAGTAATCACCTGCGCCAGGAATTCCCAGGCCATAGTTAAACTGCAGGGAATGATTGGAGATGTCACTATCGGAGAACTCATCGGGGATACGACGAATAACACACAATTAACCCAAATGAAACGGCTGTTTGGAAATACCCGGCTGTCCACGGTAATGAATCTAGCCAATAAAGCGTCTATGTGGGATACAATGCAGAAGAACTATGGACAAATGACACTATCCCAATTTAAAGAAAAGATGAAGAGTTCTTCCTCCAAGCAAAATAACCCCGACCTGACCATCACCGAATTGATGGACAAGATGGCTGATTCCGGTGACCATTCGGATAAGATAAAGGTGCTATTTGGCGATGTGAAAGTCAGCGAAATGATTGACTTGACTATCCAGATGCTCAAAGACTTCGCCCCGGTGATCAAAAAAGCGGAAAAAATAGCTTGCACAACAATCACTGTGGAAGATATCGTCGAGAGCATGAAAAAGAATCCTTTTTTGGTCGAATCCGCCAAATTATATCCGAATGTGTCCGTGGCCGAGTTGACGCCGGATACAGGAGACAAACCCCTGGTCCCTGTATTTAACTCGGTGTATGGAGATTTAACCGTAAGTGAATTCTCCGATAAAATCAATGATTCTCCGGTATTAGCAACAGTAGAAAAATTATATGGCGATAAGACCATAGCCGAGATGGTGCCTTTTGTCACTTACGCGTATGCGGGAGGAACCACTACCACACCGGCCGCAGGAACGGTAACAAAAGACAATTCAACCTCAGGCACAACAACTACAACAGCTAATCCGTCCAAAAGTTTCTTTGGTATAGGAAATACCGGCGGCATAAGCAGCTTATTCAGCAGGTTTTTTGGCGGCAACAAAACTGTCAGCAGTAATACTACCAATAGTACCACCAGTAAAAGCACCAGCGGTATAGGCAGCCTGTTCAGCAGGCTGATGGGCGGCAATAAAAGTACCAGCAGCAATACTACTACCAGCAACGCTACCAGTAAAAGCACCAACGGCATAAGCAGCCTATTCAGCAGGCTTTTCGGCGGCGGAACTACTGCTCAAGCCGCGCCAAAAACTGCATCTAATTCCAATACCACCATCGCAACCTCCGCGTTAGGCCCGGAGTGGCAGGAAATCCCGGCTTACGGCACAGAGTTAGAAATGCTCGCGGACTCTTCCGATGATACGACCGATAATGCAGACGAGGAAGACACTTCCAATGATACATCCAGCACATCTACGAATACTACCACCGGCATAGGCAGCCTGCTCGGCGGGTTAAGCGGTCTGATGGGCGGAAATGGCGGAATCAGCGGCATGAGCGACGTGATCGGCCAAATTACGGACAGTATGGCCGGAATGGCTACTAATTCTAATAATACCGGCAGCACAGGCAATCCGCTCAGCGGACTCCTGGGAGGCATGCCCGGGATGGGGAATACCAGCCCCGGTGCTATAACCAATGGAACCAGCATAGGTGGAGGGATGGGCAATCCGGCAGGACAAGCCTTAGGCAACCTTTTCAAAGACGTCCCGGTAGTGGGAGATATGTTCGAAAAAGAGGCGTATTTACATACCGCCCCCTGGTCGGAAGTAATTAGTACTATGATGCAGGATATTTTTAGCGGTTTTTAGTGGTTGGTAAGATAGGAAAAAATGTAGGGACAGGTCTGTGATCTGTCCGTTAAGAAAAATATTACGGAGGGGAGATGAACATGAGGTAGAGAGAAAGAGGCGGCGCTATGAAAAAGTTTAGTAAAGTAATCGGGATTATTTTCATTTTCTTATTCTTCTCTGCATATACTCCCCCCCTTTCCGGTAATCTCTGCTGGGCAGATTCCTCTTCCCAAAACGTCCCCCTGGCATTCAGTTCTGACTGGCAGGAAATCCCTGCTTACGGCCCGGAGTTAGAGATGCTGGCCGAAGGACAGGAAACTGCGTCTGCAGACAATACAACCGATGCCGATGCTGTTGCTGATGAGACTGGAGCATCTACCGGCGCGCTAGGCGGTCTGATAGATGGAGAGTTAACTACCGAAAAATTAGATAACGCAGCAAAGGAAGCAGCAAAAACATTATCTAATATGAACAATCCGGACAGAGCTAACATGATGGGGGCTGAGTTAAATCGAGCACTTACAAGTTTCGGCGCCATGGGTAAACTTGCAACCGGTGGCAACCCCAGCGCGACAGAGCTGTCCGGAGGCATGTTAGGCGACTATAGTCTTAAGTCAATCCAGGAAGCGTTTATTGTACAGTTATATGGAGCCCTCGCAGTAAACGGCTATTTTTTTGCGGACAAATTGGGTTTGATTTCCTTAGATGAGGAAAATCCCCAAGCAAACGAAGCATCTGCCCCTTCGGGGAGTTCTTTAGGTGGCCTTACCGGAGGCTTAGGCAGCCTCCTCGGAGGAATCACAGGCAGTAGTGGAAATTAAGAGGCGGCAAAAATGAAGGCACTATCACTCAAAGTTAAAGTAATAATTATTACTTTAGTCTTTCTCGCCGGAGTATCCGGCATAAATGCCGAGACGGGATTAGCGGATAGCTCTCTTGCCGGGGAATCAAACACCCCCATATCCGTCAGTGAAGAAAACGCTTCCTGCGTAGGCGTAGAGACGTTCAATGTTACTTATACTTTAGAGGACGCCTCGTCTAAACAGTTATCCGTATTCGTTTGGTATCCGATTACGGCTTTGGGCTCCCTTGACCTTGCCCAATGCCCCTGTCCACTCATTATCCTCTCTCATGGTTTCGGGGGCGGCACTCCCCTGCATTTTACCCATCTTACTGAAAATTTAGTCAAACAGGGCTACATCGTAGCAGCCACCATCCATGAGGACTCTGTTTATTACCCAGGCCTAACGAACTTCTTTCCTAACGGCTTCTGGGACAGGCCGTTAGACGTCAAGGCCATTATTGATCAGATGCTTCGGTTAAATAACGACTGGGAGAGTATCTTATACGGGACAATAGACGAAGAAGCCATTGGCATATTGGGCCATTCGCTGGGCGGATGGACAGCGGAGGTTCTCTGCGGGGCAACGCCTGCCGTTCATGAAGACTGCACCGATCCACGCATCAAAGCGGCCGTATTCTTCGCCCCGGCAAATATGTTCCTGCATACCACCGGGATTGGCAGCATCCAAGTCCCGTCAATGTCTATTTTTGGAGCTAACGACAAGATCGTCATCACCAGCCTGAACAAATTCGTCTATGAGCAGGCGGCTTCTCCTAAATATTACGCGGTAATCAAAGACTTTGGCCATTCCGACTACGGCGATTCCGGGGAAGACAAACCGGAAGCAGATATCTTAAGGCAATATACATTATCATTTTTCGACCGGTATCTCAAAGATAATTTCAGTGCCGGGGAAACATTGCAAACCTCCTCCCCTATTTTCAGCGCTTACGAATACGCAGACTCCGCAACAGCGTCCCTTAATCTGCGCAGCGGACTGACCAAAAACAGTACCGGCAACAAAGGTAACCTGTTCGGCGGACTGATCGGCGGAGGCAACCCTCTGCCTGTTCCTCTGCAAGCAACCGCGTTCGCCGATGACCCTTCCGCGTTGGACTCTCCGTGGCAGGAAGTCCCGGCTTACGGCACAGAATTAGAAGCTATCGCGGCAGGGCAGGAGACTGCGGCTTCCGGCAATACAGCAGATAATAATACTGATGAGACTTCCAACGATACATCCAGCGAAGTTGTAGATAATAGTAATACCGGCGGGTTGGGCAATTTACTCAACGGACTTTTGGGCGGCGGTGGAACCGGCGGCATGGGTAACCTCCTTAGCGGACTTATGGGCGGTGGAAACCCCTTAAGCGGTCTGATGGGCGGCAACAGTGGAACCAGCGGTACGAATAATCTCATAGGCGGACCTTCTACCAGTAGCAATCCTATGCAGTCAGCGCTTTATGCCATGACCCGGACATTTCAGTCCGGCACGCGCCAAGCAATGGGGCTTCCGTCTCAACCACCTGCCGACGGGATACAAATAGTAGAATTTGGAAGTTTGATCGCACAGAGGACGCTTGGTATGCCTCTAACTGATGTAGACGGAAGGCCGATAGATGAAGAATTGTTCAATAGCACGTTGCAGAACGATCCGTTTCGTAAGTTGATGTGGGACTATACCGCTGTTCTGTCAGGCCGATAGTCTGTACGAGTCAAAGAGAGACTGTTACAAGATAAAGGAAAAAAATGACTCAAGAAAATGACCGTCGTATATTTGAACGTCTGCGAGTGGATTTTTCAGCAAGAATTAAACCACTACAGGCCAAAAAAGCCGCTTCCGCGCAATGCTACGATATCAGCGCCGGCGGGGTCGGACTATTCGCTAAGCGAATATTAGAACCCAGTGCATATCTGGAAATATATATCAGCGTCCTGAATAAAAAAATAGCACAGCTGCCCGCTGAAAAATCATGGTTCGCCGATAAAATTACAAAATTCATGTCTATGCTCCTGCGCGCTCTCGCGAAACTAAACATGCCGACGATAAGAATAAATTATTGGTTATCTAAAGCGGGGCTTTCAGCGGATACGTATGAAAAAATATGCTTTCACAGTATAGGAAAAATAGTCTGGGTCGCCCAGGGAAAAAACAATAAATGGCGCGCCGGAATAGAATTCAGGACAACGGAATTTTTAAAGTTGAATAGGTTTATTGAATTAGCCAAGTATTCTCCGCAGTGTAATGCATTGTGACATTAGATAAAGTAACCAGAAACCAGAGTACAGAAACCAGAGTACAGAAACCAGAAAATAGAAAACAGTAGAGACGCAAAATTTTGCGTCTCTACTTCCCTTTCCTTTTTTTGAAAACGTAGTTCAACTCTTTTAAGTCTCTCTTATCCCTATCCCTTTTTGCTTTCTTTTTCAAGATTATAAGTTCTTGCAAACCTGCAATATTTATTTTCAACCCTTCAAAGGTTGTTTTGATTCTTTGTTTCCATATTGACTCAAACTCAACACCCTTAATTCCCACCAGTATGTCCACTCTTACCGGCGCTACTCCTATCTGGTATATAAGCCCCTCTTTACTAAACTCTTCCTCTGTAATACCAGCCAGCGGCGCTCCGAATTCCTTTAAAGCAGTGTAAATCTTTTTAGCATTTTCAGCAGAAGGCTCAATCAAGATATCCAGATCTTTAGTGTAGCGGGGCTCGGTATAATAACTAACCGCATACGCCCCTATAATTACATATTTAACCTTATCTTTGTTTAATATTTTCAACAAGTCTCTGTAGTCGGAATGTATCTGCATTGATTTTTTTCCCTCGTATTCTGTAGGAATCTATCACCATACTGGTAACAGCGCGAAAACGCTGTTCCGGCTTTTGCGCCTGCCAAAAATCAATATCCCAGGCTCTTCCAGCCTTACTGAGAGGAGTTATCCTTTCCCAAACCTTTTTCTTCATTATTACCTCTATCTATTTTTTATGCCAATAAAGATATTTTTCTTTCCCCTGCCCGTTAAAATCAATGGTCGCCGTAAAAGATTCTTCTATGTTGGCCGCTTTTCCCTGAGCGGCTATTGTATAGACGATAGAGTTGACCCCAAACATGCCTATATTCCTCATATTCTGCAAAAGCGCTAATTGCAAGGGCGTTCCCCCATAAACGTTAAAAAAATCCGTATGGACAGTAAGCGCCTGGCCAACCACGGAAAAAGCCAGGTCATCTTCCGTTCCAATCTTTCCGTCCGCTCCTTTGCGGTAAGCAATAATTACATCCACTAAAGTCTCATCGCCAATTAAGGCCAAAAGCACCTTGTCCGAGGCGGTATTGATATTTACGCTGCCCGGGCCGTATATAGTCAGGCAGGGAGCAATCCCCCATTCATCAGGAGAGATTTTGCCGTCGTCATTTTTATCTTTGCCGTAAAGGATTTCCGGCGTCATCCTGCGGGCTAAAAGAAGCTCCGGAATACTTTTAAAGGGCGCTTGTTTACATTCATAAGGCCAATCCAGACTGCGATAATAATCTTTTTCTTCTTCAACTACAGCCGGATCGACTATTTTTCCGCACCAAACCAAAACAGACACAGCCGCATCTTCGGCTTGTTCTGTCCCGCAGGACTCTAACAACCGTTTTAAAACTTCCCATTCCACCGTATTGATGTTGATTTTACTCTGTTCGTCCTGCATGCCGTAAAAGGTATCTGCCCCAAGTTCATAACTCGCGCTAAAAGTTTCCTTGTTTTTCTCCCCGGTCAGTCTAAAGTCCTTAAATACCGCCTCATTATTCGACCAGGACTCGTTTAACGTATCTACCTGGGGGTTTTTATCCCTCTGTTTCTCCCAGATACATCGCTCCATAGCCGCTTTGGCTAACACCCCGGCCTTTAATTTATCTTTATCATATTGGGCCATTTTTACTTCTAAGGAAGCCCGCTCCCCCAGGGAAACAGCAAAGAGAGTGAGCACTACTAAAATCCAGAGAGTAAAAATTAAAACTGTGCCGTTATGTCTTTTCATGCTTTATTTTTCCACACCTTTTTCTCCGGTAGGAATAAAGATATATTTATTAAACACCGCGGCATCTTTGGTAACCAGTCCCAGTTCAATTTTTACTCCCCGCGGCAGTGCCTGCTGTTTGTTCCAGGTTGATTCCCATTTGTAATCAGGAACATTCCCTTTATCTTCGTAACAATAGTAAAAATTAATATGGTCTATTTTACCGGCAATCTCTTCCGGCTCACTCATACTTGTTTTCTGAACGGAATCGGCAAAAGACTGGGATAATCTTTGTAAAATATGTTTGGTTTCATCCAAATTATAGGCAATCTTTCTTAACTCCGTATGCGCGGAAGCAGCATCATAGGTATCTTGCAGACTATAGAAGGAAATCTCGCTGCTTTTTCCGGAAAAATTAACGAAGTCTTCCTTATCCGAATAAACAACCGCATTCCGCAGGTCCCGGGATAAGATATCCAGCGCATAGCGCAGTTCCTGATACATCCCGCCGGATACCTCAGCGCTGCGCCATGCCAAGATACCGGTATTCAAGACGGAATACAACACCACCGCTACCACCGAAAATATACTAACCGCCAAGACAAGTTCGATAAAAGTCAGCCCTTTATTTCCGGTAAATTTACTCATTTTTCATTTCTCTTTGCTTCGGATATAACTTACGCACAGGATACTGTGGGTCTTTTTCTTATTCTGCCAGGAAACTGAAGAATTGGTTTTATATAAATCCGGGGTATTTTCCTCTTTCTCAAACTCCACCAAATAGCTGAATCTATCCCAGGGAGTGGAAAAATTGCCCTGTTCACCAGCGACAGACGGCTCTTGCGAGCCGGCCTTTTCTTCTTCTTTCTGCCACAGTTTCTCTTCCAATAATAAACCCGCCGCGAAAAAGTCCTGCGATATTTTCACCGCGTTCAACGCGCTCACATACGAACGTAACACCAGGGCCATCCCTACCGATAAAATAGTTACGGCCAGCATAACTTCTAAAAGCAAAAAACCTTTATTTTTTAATCTGAACATACCCTATCCGTCTTTTAGCCGTAATGGTAAAACCATTACCCTGCTGGTCGCAAAGCCTGATACTTTC
>JAZDEE010000211.1:0-7142 GCA_043809065.1 Candidatus Omnitrophota bacterium
GTTTTTCCTCCTTCTTCATTACTAAATATTATGGGAAATATCCTTCCCTTCACTGCTGCCGCCTCATAAGCTGTTGTGGTTATACATCACCTCCTTATAAAAATATCAAATCATTGTCCCACCGTAGGGGCGGGTTCTAAACCCGCCCGTCCCGTTGGATCCATCAGGGCAGGTTTGGAACCTGCCCCTACAATTATTGTTCTTTGTGTATAAACAATAAATTCATCCATTTTTATATTATTTATTCCACATCTCCTGATACGCGTAATAACCTTTGCGCAGGGCGCGTAAAAACGGGCTCTGGGAGCCGTCTCCCTGTCCGCACAGGCCCAGCCACTCTTCATGCATTACTCCGTCGGGAAACGGGCCGTGAAACTGGCCTTTCCAGTCGTGCCGCGCCGGCTCGTAAGCCTTCCACCACTCATCCAGCCATTCAAATACTATTCCACCCAGGGCATTGCCTACTCCGGAGCCGGCCATATTGGACTGAATATTTTCCCAATTTCCCCGGTGATATTCCGCCTGAGCTTCTTCCGCGGCTATTGGCGCGGGATTGCCCTGCACATAAGCCCCGCAGCCGTATTCGGTAATCAATGCCGCCCGGCCGGCCACATCGGCAACGTCCTGCCAGAAGTTGCCAAATCCTTCCCGTCCGCGGTAGGCATTGGCCCCAAAGATATCTATTTCCGGACATTGTTCCGCGAATATATCTAAGTAAAGCGCGTCACCGTTACAAAGGGCGACCGGACGGGTGGGGTCTAACTTATGCACCAGTTTAGCCGCCTGATTGACAAAGCTATAATATGCCTGGGGATTTGTTTTGGCATCGTTAGCCACACCATAATTATTTTCGTTCCCCAGCATCCAAAATAACACCCAAGGTTCCTTTTTCATATCGTTAACCATCTCTTCCACGCTGGCCAGCATATTTTTCTGATCCTGGGGATTAGCATACTTGGTCCCTGTATACCAGTCCGCCCCGCTGCCAATAGTATAGGCCCCTAAAAAATCCCCCACAATGGTCATTATGCCATACTTATCGTATAATTCCGCCAGCAGTTTTTTATCAATTTTATTGGGGTGGTGATAGACGCGGATGCAATTCACGCCCATATCTTTCATCAACTGAAAATCTCCTATTACAGGTTCATCCGGGTCCTGAGTATTATTGCCGTTTTTATCCACCCAGGCATCGCAGGGCCCGTCTATCCGCCCGTTGCCGTTGAAATCTTCGGTCATCCAGTTGCCCAGCGTGCCTTCGTCCGGGCTTTGGCCGATCTTAGTAGGAGAATAGGTTACCCCGCACACAGGGAAGGGCAGATTGTTCACTAAAAGCTGCCAGTGCCCGTTGGCATATTGAACTAATTGGGTGCGCCGGCCTCCGCGGCGTTGGATTATCTTCAATGAACGCGCGTCCTTTTTGAGCGGCGCCGCCTCCCGCGCGGAACTTTTGATTATTTTACCGGGCTGGCAAATTACCACGTCATTGCACACGTCATTATCAAAAGAATTCTCAATCTTGATAAACGCGCTGGTTAATTCCATCCCTAATTCCGGATGATGCCGCATAATATAATCAGCCTTATGCAGTGAAACCGGGCCAACGTACCAGGGGGTATGCCAGTAGGTCCAGCCAACAGCGCCGGGGAAATTGACCGCGATGGCGTAATACGCCTTGACGGCCTGCTGCCAAAGCCCGGCCCGTTCCAGTATAAAGGCAATATAAAACTGCCGCACGCCTTCCGGTTCAGCGGCCATATTCCATTTATAAAAATTAGCCTGCATGTCCTCTGTATAAAGAAAATCCCAGTGAGTGCCTTCCATTCTGGGACTACCTTTCAGGGCAAGGTACGCGGGATCTTTGCGCACAGAAGTAGTATTGGGATATACGCCCTCGCCGCAGGCAAGAGCCAGGCCGGCTCTGTCCTTAATGGCATAGCGGTAGTCCTTAGTGCCGGCATTTTCGAATGTGCCGTATTTTTCATAATCAACAATGGCCTCTGTTCCCGGGTCAAAAAGGACCAATTGGGATTTAGGCCGTTCAACCTCCGCCTCGACTTCCTCTAACGTTTCCCCTCTTAGCAGCTTATCGATTTTTACAATGCTTTCCTGACTTTTTTCCGCTATTTTCCAAAACCAGCCCCGCGGGTCCCAATATTGCGCGAAGCTAAACTTGTCAATGACCGTCTGAAAATCCCGGCGCGCCTCTTCCAGTTTTTCCTGGCGCATCAGGGCCTCAGCGCGGATAAAATAGCAGGCCGCCGTATTATTTAAGGAATTATATATATTATGTTTCTTGGCCGGGGGGAAATCTTCCAGTGTATTCTGCTGCTGCAGCGCTTCCTCCTGATATAAATCAATACACTTTTGCGTGTAAGCCCGCGCTGCCGCGTAATCTTTCTTACCCAGGGCATCCCAGGCCTTGACCGTGAGATCAACGGAAGACTGGCCGCCGAAATCTAATCCCTGCGCCGGGGCAGTTTCGCCGGAAACGGGTTTGAGCTCTACCGACTCCAGTTTGAAACTATTTTCTGCCGGCGGGGTTTTATCCTCAGCCCAACAGAGTCCCGCCTGTCCAATACACAGTAACCCCAAAAGTATCCTGATATAAGCTTTCATCGACATTCTCCTCTTCACCCCACCCCCACCTATCCTCCCCCATCAAGGGGGAGGAACTTCAATAATTAACGGACAACGATATTACCCCACAATCGCTCCGGCGGTTAAGCCTTTGACGATATGTTTTTGCATAATTATATAGATGAAAAGAATCGGCAGTACGGTAATGGTCACCCCGGCCATCAAGAGATGATACTGCGTCACAAACTCGCCGTGAAAAGTGCTCAAACCCACTTGCAGCGGCATAAATTTGGCGTCATCAAAAAGAATCAGCGCCAGGATATATTCATTCCACACGCTTAAGGAGTTAAAGATTACGATTACGGCCAGGGCCGGCCGGGCCAGGGGCATCGCCACATTCCACCAGATACCCCATTTGCTGCATCCGTCAATGCGCGCGGCATCTTCCAAATCCTTGGGCATTTTATCAAAAAAAGTCTTTAACATAAAGATACTTAACGATAAACCCACATTGATTAAACACAAGATATACCCCTGGGGGGTATTCCTTAAATGCAGCCTGTCCATCAGCACGTATAAAGGAACAAACGCCCCGGGCAAAGGGATCATCATCGCCGCTAAAAACATATAAAAGAAAAAGTTCCGCCCGGGAAAACTCAGCCGGGAAAAGGCATAGGCCGCCAGCGAAGAAACCAGAACGATTCCCGCGACCACACAAACCGTATAAATCACGCTGTTCAGGAAATAAACCCCGAAATTTCCTTCCGTCCAGGCGGTAGAATAGTTTTGCCAATGCATCACTTTGGGGATAAGGGACATATCCGAAAAAACAGTGGACTGGGTTTTCAGGCTGGAACCAAGCATCCATAACAAAGGGAAAACGCAGGTAAGCGTGATTAGAAGTAAGAACAAATGCACCATACTGCCGCCGATAAAATCTTTCAGTTTATATCTTATGGTTTCGTTGTTCATTTTTACACCTGTTTCATCTTTTTAGAAACACGTATCTGCAGAAAAGAAAGCGCTAAAAGGATGATGCCAAAAACAATTCCCTGCGCGCAGGCATACCCAAACCGCAAAGAATCACGCATCGAACTTAAGATTCTGGTTACCGGCAGAGACGCGCCCAGCGCGGGACTGCCGCCGGTCATGGTCAAAACCAGCACAAAGGCCTGCATTGAACCCAGTATCGTCAATATAGAAACCAGCACAAAAACAGGAATCATCAGCGGAATGGTAACATGGTAAAACCTTTGCCAGGAATTCGCGCCGTCCACTCTGGCCGCTTCATATAATTGCCGGGGAATGGTCTGCAGTCCGGCTAACAGGATGATAAAACCCCAGCCAAATCCTTTCCAGGAATGGATAACCGCGCAGCAGGTTAAAGCCGTCTGCGGGTCGGAAAGCCAGGAACGGGCAAAATGGGCTAACCCTAAATTATTCAGCCAATGGTTCAGCAGACCGTAGTCGCCGTTATAAATCCATTTCCAGACCAGGCCAACCACAACCTCCGATAACACCGGCGGAATAAAAAATATCAGCCGGTAAAATTTACCTAAGCGAATTTGGCGGTCGCAGGCCAGGGCCAAACTCAAGGCCAAGGCATTCTGGAAGGTAAGCGCTATTATAGTAATGTAAGCGGCATGCCACATAGCCGGCCACCAAAAACGGTCATACAAAAAAATCTCTTTGAAATTCTGCAAACCGACAAACTTGCTGACTGCCGAAACCCCGTCCCAGGAACGCAGTCCCAGATGAAAAGTGGCGTAAAACGGATAGATATAAAATACCGCGAATATTGCCACTGCCGGCAGGATAAACAAATAATTTTCTAATACGGATTTATTGATTTTCATTATTTCGTTTATTCAATAACCTTAAGTAACGAGTGATAACGGACAGGGCAAGCCCTGTCCCTACTCTTTCTTCTCCATTTCCCGCTGTTTAACTTCCTGTACTTCCCGGGCGGCCTCATCAGGAGTTTTCGTCCCCAGGATTATAGACTGTAATCCCAAATTAAAAGCCTCGATAACGGCGCTTTTTTCCTGCTCCGCCCAGATATTCGGGTGCGTGGTCTTTTCCATAGCCTGAGCAAATTGGGCAAGGATAGGGCTGATTTCACTAAGGCTAAACTTATTCGCGGGAAGATTATTGGTAGCTTGCGCTAAATAGGACTGCTGTTTTTCATCGGTAAGCCATTTGAGAAATTCCACGGCGGCCTCTTTATGGGAAGAACGGGCGTTGACCATAAATGAAGAACCGGCCCCGCCCCAGATAAGCAGAGGATACTTCTCGGAAACCTTAGGGACAAACATCGCGGCATAATTCAGGTCCGGATTCATTCCTTTATATACGTTCACGCACCAGGAGCCGTTAAAGGCAAAGGCCGCCCGCTGGTTGGCAAAGTTTTGCTCGGCGTCCTTGTTGTTCATAGAAATAATGCCCGTAGCATACACGCCGTTGTCGGCCATTTCCTTAAATAAACTGAACACGCGCACCCAATCGGCATCGGTATAGGGCACCTTGCCGGCAAAGGTAGCCATTACTTTTTGTTCGCCCATAATATTAAAAGCGAAATTAGAGGCTAAACAATTAATCATCCAGGTTTCGGCCCAGCCGGAAACTAAGCCCTGAATACCGGCTTCTTTCAGCTTCTTGCAGGCGTTAATAAATTCCTGAAATGTCTGAGGAGGCAGAGCCGGGTCAAGTCCGGCTTTTTGGAATAGTTCTTTATTGTAAAGCATCTGGATGTTGGTAACATCAATGGGCACTCCGTATATTCCCGGGGCAACATCATAGGTATTTTTGGGCTTAAATTCATTAACAATAAGCGCCTTGGGGAAAAATTTGTTTTGCCACTGGCCGTTATTTTCCCGCATCGCAGAACTCAACTCCAGCACATGGCCGGCATTAACGAAAATGGCAAAGTCTTTTTTCTCGCCAAGAATACCGAATATGTCCGGCAGTGTCCCGGCCTGGGTGGCCGCGCGCACCTTTTGGCTGTAGATATCCGAAGGAGCAAACAGCTTAAATTCCACCTTTTTGCCTGTTTGTTCGGCATATCTTTTGGCCAGTTCGTTAAAAGCCTCTTTGCGGTCGGTCATCCAATGCCAGATAATTACATCGGCCTTCTCCTGAGAAACTTGAGCGCAGCCTATGGCCGAACTTATAAAGGCAAACAGCAAAACAGCCGGAATAATTCTTCCCTTTAACCAGAACACTGTTTGTTTTCCCAACCCATCTTCCCCTTTCTATAAAGTTATTTAAAAGTATTAAAAACATTATAGAAAATTTAATATATCATATTAATTTCTTTTTGTCAATATGGTTATGCGTATTTTTCGGTTAGCGGTGTGCGGTTGGCCGTTTGTGGTATACGGGGTTAACGATTTTCCGCTAACCGCTTTTTAATATCCAAAGTCAAAAGACTTTATTGGTTTGCAAAACCCTTCTCATCTTCATAAAATCAACATTACTGAATTCCAAGCCGCTGCGCCATTTATTCGCGTATATCTGCTCAATCCAAACTACTCTGGCAACGGTCTGAAAAGGAACCTTGCTATCAGGGATAGCTAACCTGACCTGTAAATTTGTCTGCGGGCTTACCGGGGTTCCACTAATAAACCCTATGCCCCCGGCGCTAATGTCATAACATTGCGCGATATTACTCTGCTTCGCCCCCAAATGTTGAATTTCAAACGGAAAACTAGTCTGGAAACGAGCAAATACCCTGCGGTCGTCTTGCAGCATACCCCCTCCTTTCCCGATTATATATTATTAATTTTATATTATAACATAATAACAACTTTTCCCTAAAAATATTTAAAATAGGGACACATCCTATTTTTAAGTCTTTTTAGGTCTTCCTTTGGGCTTTGTGTTTAAATCTAGTTTCAAAATCTTTGCTATATGATTAATGAATCCTGCAGAACCAATGGGCTTTCCGCTGTAAGTGTGTTTTCTAATAATCTGTATCTGCTCTTTATCTTCTTCCATGTTCAAATAGTCGATGTATTCCCGTCTTTGGGTTTCATCCCAAATAGATTCAATAATATCGCTTTTATGGGTTTCATTTGCACTTGACCATTCATATTGTGAAGCTTTATTTACTATTTTTGCACGAACAGGATTTCGTTCTATGTATCTACAGACAGACCATAGATAACTTTCCTTGTCCACCAAAGAAGAATGAAATCTGCACTCCCATAACCTTCCTGTCCTTTTATACTTTCTATTGATATGTTGAGTAAATCTAAGGCTTAATTTCTGCATGGTTTTGGCAAGAGAATTATCGCGTTGGGGAGTAAATAACATATGGACATGATTATCCATTAGGCAATATGCATGTACTTTACTTCCGCAGTCTCTGCTGTATTTCTTGACTAATTTCAGATAAAAGCGTTTATCTTCATCATCAAAAAATACAGCCTGTCTATTGTTGCCTCTCTGGATTATATGGTGTGGATATCCTTCAGCTACTATCCTGGCTATGCGTGGCATATTAAGAATATATCATAACGGTTATGGTTGGTCAAGAAAAATGGGATGTGTCCCTATTTTTA
>JAZDEE010000212.1:0-2972 GCA_043809065.1 Candidatus Omnitrophota bacterium
AAAGCACCTCTTCTTTAGGTCCGCCGATTCTGTCTAGTATATAGGCAACTAACGGCTCTGAAACTCCGGTTACCGCATGGGTGCCGCAGTATTCGTAAAATCCAGCTTTAATGAAAGATTCTTTTAAAACTGGGGCATTTCTCACTTCGTCAGACGTACGTCTTGTATCCTTATTTCGGTTCCAGGCACCATATGACCGCTGGAAACCTTCCTCGTATTCCGGGTTCGCAAAATAATTTTTTTCGTCACCCAGTGCTGTTTGATATGCGGGTTCAATTTCTGGGTTAATTGCATATGCGCCACGGGTCTGTTCACCTGGGACAATAAGGAGGCAGGATTCTAGATAGTTTTTACAGGTGTTGGCTATGGTTAAAACATCTTCAATTCGGGCTTCAATAGTGTTCCCGGCGGTCCTTGGCGTAAAAAGATCTTCCACAGGGTTCAAAAGTATATCTTTCAGGTTGGTTCCGGATCGAAGCTGTAAAATCTTTTCTGCACATAAGTCTTCGCATGTGGGGTTATGCCCGTATATAACTGGAACAGCCATTTCCTCGGCGGTTAAGTATAAAATCTCCGGCCTTTTAAGAAGTTTGAGTATAAAAAGGAAAGGTTTGATTCTGATTTCGGGATGGATTTTAACCTGTACACCCAGCGAATATGGACTTGGATATTGAAGATGTAGTAACTGGCGTTGCAGAATTTTCAGCGGCGCGCCAGTTTCACAAATATCTTCCCCTGCGATAGTGAATTCTATACTCCCGCCGGGTGTCTTGTATATTAACCCCAGACAACGGAGCTGTGCTTCATATGTCCGGGGACCGCCGCTGTGCGGATCGTAGGGCCCGTAGTCCCTTACGATGCCGATGGACACTAATTTATGCCTAAACTCATTTTGCAAGCCTTGGTTGCCGGTCCAAATAAGACCTTTTAAAGGTTCTAAAAAAGAAAGTCCTTGTGCCACTTTCCAAGGCTCAATTTTACGGACATTTCTAGGAAACATCCACAAGCGTCTGTATTTTGCGCTATAACTGACAAGCCTGGGAGTTTTACTCTCCATATTTGCCCAAATAAAAACCGCTGATTTAATTACTTAGATATTTTACAATTCGCTCTGCGCTTTTTGAGAAATTCTTGTTTATATCGTGTTCCCAAATTCGGATTACTTTCCAGCCGGATTTTCTCAAGGTGGCAGTAACTACCTTGTCACGACACCTGTTTCTTTTTATTTTGGTTTTCCAATAGCGCGTATTAGATTTCGGCATTTTGAAATAACCGGGATTGCCATGCCAGAAGTCCGAATCTATAAATACGGCTGTTTTCTTTCTGCGGAATAGGATATCGGGCTTGCCTAGGACTGTTTTTGAATGGGTGGAAAAACAGATGTGCCTGCGCCTTAATTCTTTTGTTATTTTAAGTTCCGGTCGTGTGTTTTTCGACCGGATGTTTTTCATGTTTTTGGTTCGTTGCGCTGGTGTCAGATTATCCACGGTTAAGATGGCTTGGAAAAGTCCATATAGTATGTTTCGTCTTCAATTTTGTAAAAATCAATAGTAGTCCGCCCATATCTAAGAAGATTCGCTTTTTTCACCATTGCCCCTTTTGCAAGGCCGAGCCTTTTCTTAAAATACCGTCCAAACAAACTATTGTCAGGAGTGTGAATTGCTTTCCCGTTTTGTTGTGCCCGGTGGCAAGTCAGGATTTTGTTGTCGTCAGTATGGACTATAAAATCAAGCCCAAGAGCTGGAAAAAAGTCTGTCTTATAAATATTTGCCGGAAGATGGATATATGCCTGGTCCGGATTCCTTTTTTCTTCCGGGCGTTGTCCCCAATTTAATCCTGATCGTTTTGGGAGCCGCCCCTTCTTATCTAATAACGAAATTCGAACGTGTGGGACATCGGCAATTATGGGTTTATTCTTCCCTTTCTTTATTGCCGGTCTTTTCCCTTTGGCCGGGTGTTTTAGCCGTGCAAAAACAGCGTCAGGATAGATTGGGATTTTTATTGCAATTAACGGATGATTGCAGAATAATGCGCTATTCAAGAAACGGTTGAAATATTTGAGAGATAGTGCCGGATCGGCTTCGGCAAGACATTCCCCCTGCTTTTCATAAAAGGCTGTTTGTGTATAATTCGCCGAACCAACAAAAGCTTTGAAAGGCTTTCCGTTTTTAGACCAAGTATAAACTTTAGAATGAACCGCCGGAGGGCTTACATGGTATCTGCATGTAAAATTTTTATGCGTGCCTACTGTTCTTTTAAAGCCGAAATGATTGCTCTTTGAAAGGCCGTCTTTAACACTCATTCCAATAATTAAATTTACTTTAACCTCCATGCGCGTCATGTTCTTGAGGGCGTTTAAATGATGGATCGCCATTGCGGCTGTGGCATAGCCGGAAATAATGTTGAGTTCGTTTGCCCCGGTCTGGGCGGGGTCAAGCAGGACTTTTTTAAAAAGCTTTCGGCTTAACATATTTATTTGTGGATCAAAGCCGGAAACGCAGAAAGAGCTGCGGGGTATTTAATCCCGGCGAAAGTTTTTAGAATTGCCTCAAAAATCACCTTTACACCCTTAGGTGGTACAGCCATTCCGATCTGCTTCCGTACACTTTCTTTTGAGCCTTCAAAAATAAAAGTATCTGGGAAAGTCTGGAGCCTTGCGCGTTCACGGTTAGTTAAAGCTCGGTTATCAGCCCAATGGTAAACATGGGTGCCGCCGCCGCCGCTGCCGGTAACAGTGTATGCTGGTTTATTAGGGTCTAAACGTTTATATATTTGGCTTATTTTGGCCCCGTTTATTTGCAGTGTCAGGTGCGGCGGCAAAGCGGCAGTGAAAGCATTTTGTCCCGGTTTTATGTGGGAAAGGCGTTCTATAACATGCAGGGACTGCTTGGTTAGTTCGTTATTCGGCGCATCTTTGGGTATAGGCGGGTTTTCAATGGCTTGCCTGCTTGTAACAAAACCGCTCTTAAAAG
>JAZDEE010000213.1:0-3735 GCA_043809065.1 Candidatus Omnitrophota bacterium
CTTTTAGCAGCTTCTACCATAATTCCACTCTCCCCGTCATACTCATAACAAGTTTCGTAAAATCTTTTAATCTCTTCTAAATCCTCATAGTAATAAAACCGCCAGCCCCGCCAGTCTCTTTTGGACTTTTTAATCTTACCGGCCTTTTCCCAGCGCATAATAGTGCGCGCGGTTACCCCTAATGCGCCAGCCACATCGGTAATAGTTAATCGATGATTCATTTTCCCCTCTCCCTTTCCTTTTCCCTTATCCATATTTAGGTGATATGACCCGGACATTACTCCTCCTGTCTATGAAATACTATGAACATTATGGAATATCCATTACTTATGCAATATCTATGCCAAAAGCTAAACGAAACGGATATTTTTGCCATAACTCTCATATTATATGGAAGTTGTAAATAATACTATCCGGAGATTACGGAGGGGCGCTAATAAAAAAGTGTTTATGAAAATAAACACTTTGTGGATTTTGTTGGGCATAGGGCGAAGGGCTTAGGGCTAAGAGCATAGGGCTAAGAGTTCTATACTCTTTGCTCTTTGCGGCCCGTTCGGGGAACGGGCCCTACACGCCAAAAAAATGCCCGCAGAAGTTATTTCTGCGGGCAAACCTGCTTTTTTAGGGCCGCCTCCTTCTTATTTCAAGATTAGGAGCTCTGTTACTATTCAGCCAAGCAGGCCATCGGTGCAAGCCGGGTCTTATTTTTCCGCGCCGGTCAAAACATAGCTGTAGGATAAGAACGACGCGTGCTTTTCCTGCAATGTTTGTTCGGCGTTTACGTTTACTTTCAGATAAGTGTCAAAAAGAGCCGTGGTATAGACAACTATAGTTTCCGCGGCCGGTTTCGCTTTTCCCAAATCAGTGAAATCAAGATGGCCTGTTCCTTTAACTACGGCCATATATTTAGCCGCCTGAATATTATCATAGGCGGCTTTATTGCTGTTAACAGAGGCTTTGGTGTCGTCCGCGCCCAGAATAAACATCGCCGGGATATGAATCCCCCGGGCTTCCTGCGCTGATATCGCGCTGACCGGAGCTAATAATACTACAGCCTTCACCCGTTCATCAGTATAATCTTCCTGCCCCGCCCCGCAGATAGTCTCGGCGGCGCCTCCGGCTAAAGAATATCCCACAACACCGATGTTCTCCGCGTCTATCGTTCCCAAAAAGATGGAATTAGCCGTGTTATTTAAGCGCAGCATTTCGTTGATTATTGCCCGCGCGTCAAAAGAATTGTCAGCATAAACTCCCGCGGCAGCCGCGTTATTCTTATTCCCGGCAGTCGCGCAAACTATATATCCCTGTCTGGCTAATCCTTCGGCGATATAGCTTGACTGCTGGGCGCCTTGCAGAATAAGGTTGTCAAAACAAGGATGGGCAAAAACAATCAAAGGATAGGGCGCCTGAGCGGGATCAACTAAACCATTACCGGCAGGATACCATATAGTTATGTTTAAATTCGTCCGCGCGCCGGCTTGAGAAACATAACTAAAGCTGTGTTGAATAGTCTCTACGGTTGCATCCGCTAAAGACAGTGCAGCCAGTTCAACGTCAAAATTCTCCGCCGCTGCTTCATTCCTGGCTATACCGGCGGATAGACTATCTATTCTGCCGCGAATGCCATCCCCTGAGGTAAACGCGGTTTGAACCTTTAATTTGATAGCGGTCTCATCAACTCTTTGCTCCAGATTATCCAGCTTGTTCTCAATACCCTGGCTGGAAGAACTGCTTAATGAACTGGTTTCTCCCATCTTTATTTCTACCGCGCGTTGTCTTCTTTCCAGATTGTCCAGGCTGCCGTCACAGTTGGAAATGTCCTGCTGTAAGGTAGTTACTCTGTTATCCAAATCGCCTGAGCCCGTGGATAAGACCCCCGATAAAATCCCTGAATCATCTGTGCTCTCCTGCGCCTGCTCATACATAGTCTGTTCCATTCTGGCAACTCTCTGCTCCAGTGAACTCTCCATATTTTGCGTCTGCTGTCTCTGTTGTATCGTCTGTTGTAACATCTGCGACATCATCATTACCTGCATCATTTGCATATATTGATTATTATTTCCGCCGGAGCCGCCGTAATATGGATACATCATCATGGGCATATACATACTACTGCCGTATGGACTATATCCGCTGCCATAAGATGAAGAACCGGAAGTCACACCAGCCGAACTGCTGCCGTACAAAGCCTGTTCAACAGCGGCTACTTTGCTTTCCAAATTAGACAAATCTTTTTGCTGCGCGGAATTTACCATTGACCCGCCCAGCATACCGCCCAGCATACCATACATCAACAAATTACTATTGTCACTGATTCCCGTCCCCGGGTTAGTCGGATTAGTCGAGTCAGTCGGATTAACCGGGTCAGTCGGGTCAGTAGGAATAACCGGGTCGTCTATCCATACTTTTTTTTGGATATCATCAAGCTTTACAGCCATGTTGGTTTTGACGTTTGGTAAGCTCTCGCCCACGCCTAAACCACTTTCAGTCTGACCCGTCTGCCCAAGGACAAGCGCGGGATTAGTAATATTGGACACACTTGTGGAAAGCTTCTCTTTAACTTGGGTAAGGCTGTTAGCCGCGCCGGTGTTTCCCGTAATTAAAGGAAGAGTAGTATTATTAATCTTATTAGCAGCCGCCGCGTTTCCCAGGATAGGCTTATTAGTAATATTGGACAAACTTGTTTTAAGCTTTTCGGTAATTCCGGTAAGGCCATTAGCTGTGCCTGTGGATGTCAGCAGAGGGGAAGAAGAGTTCCTATTGAAAATATTGCCGAGGTTACTGACGCTGCCAAGGTTACTGCCAAGATTCCCAATGTTCCCGAGATTACTGCCCAGGTTACTAAGAGCAGAAGGATTCGAACCTGCCTGTTCTTTCAACTGGTCTAAAAATGAAGATTGGGCATCAGCGCTGCCTATGCCCAAAATTAACAAAATTCCTACAGTTATACTGCCTGCCCTTATTGCCGCCTCTATCTTTCTCATTTTCTGTTTCCTTCCCTTTTTATTGCTTTTTGACTTTCTTCCCTCTACTATAGATAACGGCAAAACAGAGGAAAACCGGACAGAAATACTCACTTGCAACATCAATGATTGCAAACAGTTGCAATAAAATGAAACAGAAATTATCCCTCCGGCCCGCCGGAAAAGGAAAAATCAGAGCAATTTTCACCAAAGACAGGGTAAACGGTGATTTGCTATATTGGGGGCAAAAAAATACCGCCCGCGGAAATGAGTTCCACAGGCGGCTCTAACAGGCTCAAAAACTACTATTTCAACCAGGCCGGGGCATCCGGCGGATACCAATATTCGCCCTCTTCATTTATCCATATATATTGTCCATTAAGCTTTAAAGCATCCTGAGAGGTGTTTCTGCAGGCAACCGCAATCCATTGGCCGCTGCTGCCGCTGGGGTAAAAAGTGAAATATTTCCCCGGGGTAACGTCTGTGTCTAACGCGTCCACACTGTCCGCGTAAGCCCCCCATTGCGCTCTATATCTTAACTGCGCCCCTCTAAAAACCGGCAAAACAGACTTTGCTTCCGCCCACCTGACCCGCTCTAACGCCCGCAGATATCCGGGCAAAGCAAAAGTGGCAAGGATATTAATGACAATAATGACAATCATCAATTCCAGTAAGGTAAAACCTGTTCTTCCACTTTGTTTTCCCATTTTCTAAACCCTGCTGCATTATTATATAAATTACGTTAAATCCGAAGCACGCCAGCCAGAGGCTG